>JALVAQ010000527.1 GCA_027011095.1 Bacteroidales bacterium | reverse complement strand
AAGTGATGGAGTGTATGTTAATGAAAAAACCGATGAGTTCGTTTGCTTTTATAACGACACTATGCAATTTAGGATTAGCAATCAAGATGGATTTCGCTCATTTTCTATTGGGAAAGGGAAATACAAAGCAAGTAAGAGAGGTATATATCACCTTCTACCATGTAATTCCATATCAGAACAAATTTCTAAAGTTAAGCGATATAGGAGAAATGATTCATTAGTGGTTATCAAAGCGCTTCACAAAGATAGTACGCCAAATATGTTTGCTTATGTTTATATAGATGATGTAAAATCAAAAAAAGGTTCTATATTAGCAGGTATTTGTAATAAAAACGGCTCGTTATCATTAAGCGCTGACCAGATTAACAAATACACCAACAAAAAATTATTTATTCAAATAGAATCGTTAGAGTCTTCTACGAAGAATATGGCTGTTTTAGAACGTGGTTATGATTATGAAATATGGTCTATTATGCCACGTAAATATCCATTTTCCGTAATTTCAACAGGTACGATTTTAATCAAGAAACTTAATGACAGGGAAATAGAAGTTGGAATAATACGGGTAGGATCAAAAAGAAGAAGGTGGCGAGATAAAACAAAATTAACTAAAGTAGATGTAGATTTTCAATGCACCCAATTTTTATTTGATAAGGACATAACATATTTTTACAAATGAGGTAATATCTGAATCCCCCGCTAATTCGGATTTGCAACTCCGCTCCCGCACGATTGCATCGTGTGGGAGCGTTGTTACTTTTAAGTTTAAAATATCCAATAATTTCCCTATCTTAGCACCGGCAACCCATTATTTGCCATTTACGAAATGAACAGCACCGGTAAAAACAGCATGTATTACACCCATACCGACTACCTCGGTTCCTACCAAACCATTACCAACGAGCTGGGAAATGTGGTGGAAGAGCTTAGCTTTGGCCCATGCCTGCCCGTCCGTAATGCAATGGAGGCGGGGGGTCGCCGCCGTAACCCCACCGACTGGACATACAACAATGTACCCACTACACACCTCTTCGACAGAGGCTTTACCGGACATGAACATTTGGATAACTTTGATTTAATTAACATGAACGGCCGGATGTATGACCCGTGGCTCGGCCGCTTCCTCTCACCTGACAATTACGTACAAGCCCCCACCTACAGCCAAAACTTTAACCGGTATAGTTATGTGATGAATAATCCGCTGAAATATACGGATCCGGATGGGGAGTTTGCCGTATATGATGATGTTATTGCTATTGTTGTTGGAGGGGTAATAAATGTAGCCGTTAATTGGAAATATATTAATGAGGGCGGCAAATTTAATTTGGGTAGAGCCGCTTTGTCTTTTGGGATTGGCGCAATAGCTGGTGAAGCAGCTTTATATACAGGTGGCGCTACTGCAGGTTTGTTTGCAAGTGGTACAAGCACAATATTAGTTGGAGCGGTAAGTGGTGCAGCTGCAGGCACCGTGGGTGGTTTTACTACGGGTAGTGGAAATGCTTGGATACAGGGTGCTTCGTTTAAACAAGGTTTAGAATCGGGAGTAAAGGGAGCAATATGGGGTGGTGCCGGCGGAGCGGTTTTAGGTGGAATAGCGGGTTGGGTTAGTACAACTAGTTTAGGTCAAAAAATTAATGATTGGGATTTTATTTCTTCAAAGGGACGTTTTTTTAACTATAAAAACCCATACAGTCCTTTTTATAATAACGGAAAAGAAGGTATTATTACACCAGAGCCAATAGAATTTTCATCAAAACAGCCAAAAGGTGGGTGGGATAAAAATTACACATCCCAATCAAGCAGTATATATAATGGAAAAATCGTTACTAATCCAGAAGGAGAACAGGTTACTATCAGTATTCCACAAAATTATATTCCTGAAGTCGCTAGAAACGGTAATGGTTTGGTGTATCGTGTACCAGGATCAAGAGGAAACGCAAATATAATAAAAATAATGGGATCAACATCTTATGCTCCAAATGGGTATGCAGTTTTTTATAACAGTTATGGTCAGCCATACAACCCTATAAATGGTATGACTTTATCAAAAGCCAATTGGCACTTTCTTTTTAAATAAATATGATAAAAATGGAAATAAATAAAGATATACAGTTTATCGTTCAAAAAAAGTTGATGCAGATTTGCTTTGGATTATTTATGATAAAGCTTAATTTTGAGGATGAGATTATCATAGAAATAGCTGATAGCGTAGAATATACTATGAAGGATAGCAAAGTTCAGAAATGGATTTATACTACAGGAAGAAAAATGTTTTCGATAAACAATTTGCTCGAAATACCTGTTAAAAAAGCGGTTGTAGATATTGCTAAAAATTTAATATTAGATTTTGAAAATGGAGATAGTATTATGATAAAAGCTGGAAAAGATGGAAACGAATCATATATAATTTATTACAAGAAAGATTTTCAGGTAATATATTAACTTTCCCCCCCGCTAATTCGGGTTTGCAACCCGAATTATATCATAAATTATTATCCCGTTCCCGCACGAATCCGATAGCTATCAAATCGTGCGGGAGTTGTTTTTCAATTTATACTATCCAACAATTTCACTACCTTAGCGCCGGTAACGGATTATTTGCCATTTACTCTTCACGGCATGGCGTGAAGAAAAACAGCTTCATAAAACATCAATCAACCCCAACTCCGTCGTATTTAATCTCTTTGCCGTTTTGATAGGTGATTACCAAAAAGAGTTCACCGGTTTCGGTGTAAGTTTTCCAGTCGCCGGCTTTAATACCCATAATGTATCGCCCTTCCTTTTTAAGCTTGCCGTTGGGCCAATACCATTTATGAATGCCGTTGGGGTTGTCGTCAATATATTTTCCTTCATACAACAAAGTGCCATCGGTTGAATAAATCCTGTCCCATCCGTTTTTTAAATCATCGCTGTAATCGGTTTCCTCTTTGGCGTCGCCGGTTTGATAAATCCATTTTCCTTCGCGTTTATCTTCAATATATTCCCCTTTTAAAACCACCTTGCCGGCTTCGTCATATTCAACAATATCGCCATCGCGTTTACCCTGATAATAACTCATTTCGCGCAGTAATTTTCCCGAAGGATAATACCATAACCATTTGCCTTCAATATTGCCGTTATCGTAAACTCCGGTTTCCTGCAGTTGGCCGTTGGGATAATAATATTTCCATTTGCCGGTTTTTTTATCGTTTTGATAACGGCCTTCCGATTTTAAGCTGTGATTATCGTAATATTCCTTCCATAATCCCTGATGCTGTCCCGATTCGGTAAAAATACCTTCGGCAATGATTTTACCATTATGAAAAATATAGGATTTTTCAACTTCTCCTTTTTTATTGTACTCGCGGCGAACCCCTTCGGGTACACCCTCCTTGTACGAAGCTATTACTTTGGGCTTGCCATTGGGCCAGTAATCGGTTTTAACATCAAGTTTTGATAACTCCTCAACTTTCTGCTCCTTTTCGCCATTTACATATTTGGCAACCGAGGTAAGGTTACCCTCTTTATCGTATTGCTTAAAATAACCGTTTTTAAGTCCGTGGTTAAAGGTTCCCTCTTCCTTTAAGGTGCCATCATCATAAAACCATTTCCATTTACCCTGCGGCTTGTTATCGGCATCGTAACGATTAATACGTTCGCGACTGACCACATACCCCTTTTTATAGGTAATTAACTGAATAATAGTTCCATCTTTATCAAACTCGCGTGCCAGGCCGTTTTCCAATCCATCCTTAAAAGGTATTTCCATCAACACCCTTCCCGTTGAATCCAACAAATACGAATAACCCTGCTTAACATCGTTTACAAAGTTTTCTTTTGAAATGCCGGTGGGATTATAGGTAATTCGATAACCGTTTTTTTTACCCTGTTTGTAATTAATTTCCAGGGTAAGTTTGCCCTCTTCGTTGTAAAACCGCCACAAACTGTCGAGCTGAAAATTTTTACGGTTGCCTTCCGATTTTAAAATACCTGTTTCGTAGTAATTTTTCCAATAGCCATCGGGCTTGCCATTGCGCATAAATCCCTTACTCGAAACAACACCGTTTGAATAATGAAACACATTAAAACCATTGGGATTAATGGTATCGTTTACATTTTGTGCCACCGCTGACGAACTGAGTATCGTCAACCAGAAAAAAAGATAAAATATGGATTTTACTTTTATACTCAATGTTCAATTTTTATGCCCTTAAGGGTGCGTGTTTTCTTTTGAAAATCTTTGATGTTTTCTTTACTCACTTCAAGCAAAGCTTTGGCACCTCCGGGTAATATGTAATATTCAAGTGTATCGTAGGTTATTTTTCCATAGTTGTCTTCCCAGTTTTTGGCCGACAGCTGAAAATAGTCCTCGGGGTTTAAAATAAATCTGATATACCGGCGGTGTCCTTTTTCAAATGCTATATCAAGGTATTTTTTTCCGTTATCAACTGCCACGCCCGGAGTATGTTTTTTAATGATAATTTCCTCGGAATATTGTCCATTTTTAAACCGTATTCTTCCTTTGCTTACCTTGGTTTGTTCAAGACTTAAGTTGCGTTTGAGAACTATTTTTTTTGAATTGTAAAACTGAACGCTCTTTAAATTAATTTCATTCATGTACAAATCCTGTTGCATCTGTTTTGTAAACAAAACCTTGTCGGAACAGGAGGTAAAAAACAAACCAACCGTTAAAAATAGTATGATAAAAAGACTTTTTTTCATAGGGCTAAATTAACAAAAATGTGC
>JALVAQ010000526.1 GCA_027011095.1 Bacteroidales bacterium | reverse complement strand
CATCTAATCGGACTGGCAGGGAACCATCTCGAAAGCTTTCGAGAGGCGACCCACACTTCGATACATTTTTTCCTGACGTTAGGAGGAAAAATCACCCAGTGTGACCAATTCGTAAAAAAATAATGCAATTGAAATAAATACTAAACCACGGAGTGGTTTAATATGAATAACCATCGGTGAAATCGGTGGATGAAATAATCAATTTTTTAAAGAACCCTGAGGGGAGTTCAATAATTTAACGCAACGAAATTAAAAAATCACCCTTTTGGGTGATGGAAATTAGTACTAAAAGAACTTATTTTGCCGCTGCAAAATAATAAACAGCGTATAAAAAATAATAAAATGAAAAAGGTTAAATTATTGTTGGCAGTAATGCTAAGTTTATTTATGGTTCAGGCGTTTTCGCAGGTTGCAATAAACAACAACGGGGCTGCTGCTAATCAGTCAGCCATGTTAGATGTACAAAGTTCAAACAGCGGGTTTTTGGTGCCACGAATGTCACAATCTCAACGAGATGCTATTGCCTCTCCGGCAACTGGACTAATCATCTACCAAACCGATGGAACCAGCGGCTTCTATTTTTATTCAGGAAGCGCATGGGTTCGTTTTACGGCCGGCGTCTCAGCACTTAACGACTTAGATGATGCAAAAACCGGAGGCAATTCGCTGTTTCTCGGTGATCATGCAGGTTTTTCTGATGATTTAAGTAATAACCAAAATGTATTTGTGGGAATTTACTCGGGATCAGCCAATCAAACAGGTGCATACAATATTGCTTTGGGTTATAATTCTTTCGCTTCTAATACTGATGGCTCTTATAATACCGCATTGGGTTTTAATACATTATCACATATGACAGGCTCGGGCGCCACGCACAATACCGCCATAGGTTATCAATCGATGACTTTTGGTACGGGAAAACAGAATACCAGTACCGGAAGTTGGTCGCTTTTTAATACTACAGGCGACAACAATGTTGCAAACGGATACCAAGCGCTCTATAGCAATACTTCAGGATATCATAATATTGCAGTGGGGTCGGAAGCCATGTTTAACAACACAACGGCAAGCAACAACAATGCAATGGGATATAAAGCGCTCTATTCGAACACCACCGGAGGACACAACATAGCCATAGGCGACAGCGCCCTTATGAAAAATGAAACAGGAGTAGGCAATGTTGCTATAGGCTCACATGCACTGGCAATGAGTTACAACAAAGACTTTTTGGTTGCCATTGGCGATTCGGCACTTTATAACAACAGTAATGGTTCAAGTCTCTGGTATTATGGAACATACAATACGGCAGTGGGCGGAAGAGCACTGCGCAGTAATACCAGAGGTTTAAACAATACCGCCATAGGAACCAAAGCAATGTATCTTAACACAACCTCTTCATCGAACACTGCTGTAGGAGCATCAGCACTGACTAACAATGACGGAGGGGACAGAAATACGGCAGTAGGTGCCAATTCGATGCTTAAAAATACGACAGGCGATTACAACAACGGTTTGGGTTATATGTCGTTATATAATAATACATCCGGTTTAGGAAATACGGCAAACGGCTATTATACACTTGAATACAACCAAACAGGCAATTATAATGTGGCCATGGGTTATTATGCACTTTATAAGAATACCGACCGTTCGAATTTGGTAGCTATCGGTGATTCGGCATTGTATAATAACAGTAATGGTGCTTCGGGCAGCGATGAGGCAACAGGTAACGTGGGTGTTGGTTCCAAAACATTGTTAAACAACACAACGGGATATCATAATACTGCTGTAGGCACCAAAGTGTTATATGCCAATGTTAGTGCTAATAACAATACTGCCTTAGGTTATCATGCTTTAATGAGTAATACCTCAGGAAATTCAAATACTGCCATTGGTTCTGAAGCATTAAAAGAAACAACAACAGCGTTAAGTACCGCTGTGGGTGCTCAGGCATTGAAAAATCAAAGTTCGGGAAGTGAAAATACTGCCTTGGGAGCATTAACATTGAACTCGTTAACATCGGGAGCCTACAATACTGCCGTGGGAGGTACTGCCTATTACTATGGAGATTACACTAATTCGACTGCGTTGGGTTATGGTGCATCTATTACCCAGGACAATATGGTAAAACTCGGAAACAATTCGGTATCCTGGATTGGAGGCCATTCGAGTTGGTACAATACTTCTGACGGGAGATTTAAAAAAAATGTTAACGAAAATGTTGCCGGGCTTGATTTTATTATGAAACTTCGTCCGGTTACTTACACCTGGGATATTCAGGCTTTGAACAATTATATGGGAGTTAAAAAGGATAAAACCGACATAAACAAAGCCGAAAAATCAGTTCATACCGGATTTATAGCGCAGGAGGTTGAACAGGCTGCCCAAAAAACAGGCTTCGATTTTGACGGTGTGCACAAACCCCAAAGTAAAAACGACCCCTATTCGCTGGCTTACGCCGAATTTGTTGTTCCTTTGGTGAAAGCGGTGCAGGAACAGCAAAAAATGATTGAAAAACAAAATGAAATTATAAACCGTTTAATGGAAAGAATAGATTCGATGGAATCAGAAAAAAAATAATCAAAAGGTAGGAAATTTGGTTTTTTTAAAGCCTCTGATTTTTTTGTCAGAGGCTTTTTTATTGATTTAAGGCACAGTCATAATTTTCTACTCATCTTCAGGAACATGATAAATGTTCTCATCGTTACGGTAACCTGATTTATCTTTATACCAGTCGTAATAGGTTTGGCCGTTGCTTTCGGCCCACTCGCCAAATTTTAAGTAGGCATTGGTTATGTCAACTTTTTCAACCGGGTAATCAAAGTGTTCTATAATGTTGATAGCCCATGGCAGGTTGTTTTTAGTACGGTAATATTTACCTGTAGCAGCATCAGAGTCGTCAGAGTTGGTGCCAAACAAACCGGTATCTGCCAAATCGGTAGGGGTGTGGTTGATTAAGTGTATTTCCACTCCGCGTTGTCCATCGGCAAAAATAAACGGATTGTATGGTGGATTTCCAACATCAGCCAAATCAACCGGTTGTGATAAAGCAATGTGAATTTGTACAGTATCGGGCACAACGTATGGGGCATCTGGTTCGGTGTTAACTCCCAGGCCATTACCCGGATGAGGAAGAATATCATAGCCATCTTCCCAAAGAATTACTACTGCATTGGTTTGACCCGATTCAAGGTTTCGACTGTCAAGGTTAACAATGTTACCCGGTACATTTATATTACCCGAAACCTGTGCCACTAAACTATTGTCAATGGGAATTTCAAAGCCGAAACCATTATGAAAATAAGCTCCCTGTGCTCTCAAAACAAAAGTTCCGTTTATTTCAACAACTTTGTTGTCGCCGTTGGTAATTTGGTTGAAATTATAGTCGATTACCGCATCGTTGAAGTCATAATCACCTTTTGAAGGCCACATATCTTCAAAGGCAAGTGTCCCAAAATCACCCTGATTAAAATAATAATTATTAAAAGCGCGTGTGGGATCGTTGGGGAAGTCATCAAAATGATCGGGAATATTATCTCCGTCACTGTCGGTACCTGTATAATCAACCGGAGGTAAAGAGGTTTGGTCAACAGCCTGTATTGGGCTTGCGGTTACGTAAAATACAGCATCATTAAAATCATGGTCGCAATAGCCACGATCACGACGAATATCTTCAAAGCCAAGCAGCATCAAATCTCTGCCGTTATCGCTTAATAATACCGAATGTTGTTTTAAGCCGGGGTCTGCTTCAGGATTTAACTCCCTTTGCGAATAAACAATCCATTTGCCATCGGTTACTGTTCCGTTTTTCCACCCATTTGCCATTAAGGCAAAACTTATTGTTGTGTTGGGAGGAAACTGACCGATATGTACTTTGTTGCCTGCATGTAATCCGCCACCACTACCCTGATACGATACATTTGGGTAGATAATTGTGATAGAATCTATTTCGTCAGGTGTTTGAGGAGCCTCTCCGGTTGTGTAGGTGTAAAAACCCAAAACATTTCTATATCCGGCACCTTCGTGTACAAAAGTTACCCATACATCACAGGCATCAGACAGATGCAGGTTATGGTCGTAATTTTCTGAAAAATATTGTGGGTGCGACCGTGTTAACCAAACACGTTCGGGCAATGTGTTGTTGATATCGTTTAAAAATTGTCTGTCGATGGGGTCGTTATCCGGCTCAAGGTAATCGGGTACTCCCTGACTGTTGTAGCTACCAAGAAACTTATAGTTGGCATTGGTGCTTTTGGCTTGCCCGCTTGATTTAAAAGGGATATTTTTACTAACCCCTCCCAGGCTGATATCAAACCCGTCTTTATTCACATCAACCCATCCCGGAGTTGGCAAACCAACATAATCAGTTGTAACATAAAGTTTTTCATAATAGGCCGGGATGTCGTATTTTACTGAAAAAACACCCGACTCATTGGTGATTCCGCTAACAATAAGCTTACCACCCTCTTCGGGATTATTGGTGTAAATAAATATCTTAGCCCCTTCAATGTTTTGTCCTTCGTTATCTTGTGCCCTTACTGTTAAGGTAGAAGGTTTGGTGGTTGACCAATTAAAGTCATCCGCAACAACTAACTTATCCATGGTTTTTGGCTCATCAGGTGTAACACTGTTGTTTTTACACGAGAACATCGAAATTGTAAGAATCAATAACGCTGTAAATCCAAGCCGTTTAAAAGTAAATATGTTTTTCATTGTTTTATATTTTAA
>JALVAQ010000525.1 GCA_027011095.1 Bacteroidales bacterium | reverse complement strand
TTTAGAATCGATTCAAAAGAATTTTTGTATATCTTGTTTCCCTTTAAAATAAAACTTAAAAACAGCGTAAAATGAATTTTGAATTTACCGAAGAACAGGAGATGATTCGTCAGGCTGCCCGCGATTACGCGCAAAGAGAGCTTACGCAGGATGTCCTTGAAAGAGAAGAAAAAGCAGAGTTTCCAACACAACATGTTAAAAATCTGGCCGAGCTTGGTTTTCTTGGCATGATGGTTCCTCCCGAATATGACGGAGGTGGCATGGACACAGTTTCATATGTGCTGTCCATGGAAGAAATTGCCAAAGTAGATGCTTCCGTTGCCGTTATCATGTCGGTTAATAACTCACTGGTTTGTTACGGCTTAAACCGTTTTGGCAACGAAGAGCAAAAACAAAAATATTTAAAACCATTGGCTCGCGGCGAAGTTATCGGCGCTTTTTTATTGTCAGAACCCGAAGCAGGTTCCGATGCCACCCACCAACACACAACTGCAGAAGACAAAGGCGATTACTACCTGATAAACGGTACCAAAAACTGGATTACCAACGCCAATTCCGCTTCCACCTATATTGTTATTGCACAAACCCATCCCGAAAAGCGTCACAGGGGTATCAATGCTTTTATTGTTGATAAAAACACGCCCGGCATCACCCTCGGTCCCCACGAAAACAAAATGGGCATGCGCAGCTCCGACACCCATTCGGTAATGTTTCAGGATGTAAAAGTGCCCAAAGAAAACCGTATTGGCGAAGATGGTTTCGGCTTTAAATTTGCCATGATGGTGCTCGAAGCCGGACGTATCGGTATCGCCGCTCAGGCACTGGGTATAGCATCGGGTGCTTTTGAACGTGCCGTGGCCTACTCGCAGGAACGCAAAGCTTTTGGAACCGAAATTTTTAATCACCAGTCGTTGGCTTTTAAACTTTCTGACATGGCCGTTAAAATCGAAAATGCCCGCAACCTGATAGTAAAAGCCGCCTGGTTAAAAGATAACCACAAGCCCATTACCGTTGCCAGCGCCATGGCCAAACAGTACGCTGCCGACATTGCCATGGAAGTAACCACCGAAGCGGTGCAAATTCATGGAGGATACGGCTATGTGAAAGAGTATCATGTGGAACGTCTGATGCGCGAAGCCAAGCTGACACAGATATACGAAGGAACTTCCGAAGTGCAGAAAATTATTATTTCGCGGAGTTTGTTGAATAAATAAACAGCAACCCTGTCAGGCTGAGCGCCCGCCTGAACGAATTCATTCGGGCAGGGAGTCGAAGTGTGACGTTTAGCTTACAAGCCAAACCCAGAGCAAAAGAGCATGTCATCCCGACCAACGGGAGGGATCTCCTAAGCATCACCCTGCCCACCCCGCAGAAGACAATTTTTGACCCAGGTAGGTAGTCAAATTTTCATTAATTAGGCAAGTCAACTTGCCTAATTCAATTACTTTTGTACGCATGAGCATATTACACTATTTTTCAAAGGATGAAGACAAACGGGCACTGTTTGTTTTTAACCTCATTGCGCCTGCTTACGGAATTCTTGATAAAGGAACTTATAAGGATTTCAGAGACATGGCTGCGCTGTTTAACGAGCATATACCGTTAAAAGGAAAAGCAGTGCTGGATTTGGGTAGCGGAACCGGAGCCTGGATATCAGCACTTAATCAATATAAACTGGCCAAAGCCGTAGGTGCCGATTTTTCGCAGAAGATGATTCGACAGGCCGAAAAAAAACATCCTGAAATAAAGTTTGTTCATCAACATGGCGAAAATCTCAATGCTTTTAAAGATAACTCCTTCGACATAGTAACCGCCACATTTGTATTGCATGGCATGAAAAAAGATAAACGGGCAAAGGTGATTAACGAAATGAAACGGATAGCCCGCCAATATGTTGTTATTCACGATTTTTACAACAACACGCACCCGGTGGTTCAACTGCTCGAATTTTTGGAACGTAGCGACTACCGTTATTTTCAAAAACATTTTCGCAACGAAATAAAAAACTTTTTTACCGAAACCGAGATTGTTCCTGCCGAAAATGGCAACGCTTTGTACATTGGTAAAATGGTTTGAATAGTCTGTTTTTTTTGTAAAGAAAATGTACCATTGACAAATACAATTCAAAAGCAATTATTGATGATTTCCTAAAAAGATTGGAATTTTTCTGTTAAAAATTTTCGTGCCGGTATTACGGGTATGCCTTTGAAAGTATTCATCGATTCATCTTCTAAGGTTATAACCAGTTTTAGATAATTGTCATCTATTTTAAGCAGATTTCCAAATTCCCGGTCGATTATTTTTTCGGAGTTAAGTTGTAATGCCACTTGGACATATATTGTTTCATTATCTTTTGTTGCTACAAAGTCTATTTCCTTGGTATCAAGTTGACCCGTTTGTATTTTATAACCATTTAATAATAGTTGGTTGTATATAACATTTTCAAGTATTTTAGCATTATCTCCCGGATGATAACCAACTATAGCATTGCGTAAACCCGTATTTTCAAAATAATATTTCTCACCGGTTTCAAAAAATCTTTTTCCTTTTAAATCAAATCTTTTAACCTTATGTATCAGAAATGCGTTGGCAAGATAATCGGTGTACGCTAAAACCTGGTTGTGCGAAAGGTTAATTTGTTGTGATTTGAGAAAGTCGCTTATTTTTTTTGCTGAAAACAGGCTGCCAATATTGTCTGCCAGAAACAATATCAGACGCTCAAGAAAATTAATACTTCTTAATTTATAGCGTGCTATAACATCGCGAAAAACAATGGTGGAATAGATGTTTTTCAGGTACTCAAACACAACTTCATCCTTAAGTTTCATATTTATTAGGTACGGTAACCCTCCGTATTTGAAATATTTATAAAGATTACCTTTAGAATCGGACAAATGATGAAACTTTAAAAATTCCGTGTATGAAAGACTGTAAACATTAATTTCCACTGTGCGCCCTGCAAGATGGGTTGCAAGTTCGCCAGAAAGTAATTTGGCGTTGCTTCCCGTAATATAAATGTCGTTGTTTTCGTTAAGAAGAAGTGACCGAATGGCTTTTTCGAAGTCGGTTATTTCCTGTATTTCATCTATAAAAATATAGTTCTTTTTGTTTGTGTAAGAATTCGAAAGGATATAATCGTTAAGATTTACGGCAGTCCGGATTTTATCAAATGCAAGCTCCTCCTTATTAATATAAATAATATTTGCATCCGGATTTTTGCTGAGTATTAACCGGATGATTTGAAAAAGCATAAAACTTTTGCCAACCCGGCGCTGCCCGGTAAACACCTTTGCCAAAGGTTTTTCCATAAAAGGCTTAACCCGTGAAATGTATTCGTTGCGCTCTATAATATTTGACGGCAGCCGGAAATGTTTAATCATAATTACAATTTTTGGCTAAAATAAGTATTTTTGTAATCACATTTACATAAATACAGATAAAACATAAAAGATGAAATTATAATTCCGTCATCGTACTGACGGAATTAATACAAATACCGTCATTCAAATGACGGAATTTACTAATTTCTTACTTACCGCATCAAATATTTATTAAAAAATGTTATGCATGCATACTAAATTAAGAAATTTTTTGCATCTTTGTGAACAAATAACGATAACACTAAAATAGTTTAACATGAAAATTCTGGTATTAATCAGCAATGTGCCTGATACAACAACAAAAATCAGGTTTACAGGTGACAATACTGCCTTCGACACCAACGGAGTGCAGTGGATCATTAACCCGTGGGATGAGTTGGCACTGACTCGTGCGGTGGAGCTGAAAGAAGCAGGTGCCGTTGAAAAAATTGTAGTTGCCAATGTGGGCGAAAAAATTACCGAGCCTACCTTACGCAAAGCGTTGGCCGTTGGTGCCGATGAGGCCATCCGTGTGGATGCCGCACCAAAAGACGCTTATTTTGTGGCTAAACAACTGGCCGAAGTTGCCAAAGATTTCGACCTGATTATGGCCGGTATTGAAGCTTCTGACTACAATGGGTCCGGTGTAGGGGGTATGCTAGCCGAAATGTTGGGCATCAACTCTGTATCAGCGGTTTCAGGTATTGATATTGAAAACGGCGAATTAAAAATACATCGCGATATTGACGGTGGTTCGCAGGTTTTATCTGTCCCAACACCGGTGTTAACCGTTGTTCAAAAAGGAATTGCCATCGACCCGAGAATACCAGCCATGCGTGGCATTATGATGGCTCGTAAAAAACCTCTTAACGTGGTTACCGCCATTGATGCCGAACCTCGTACCGAGTTCATAAACTACGAACTGCCTGCACCGAAAGCAGCCTGCAAAATGGTAGAAGAAGACAATGCCAAAGAACTGATTACGTTGCTACACGAAGAGGCAAAAGTGTTCTAAGAATGGTTGATTCATTGCTGCATTGCTATATTGCCTCATTGATAAATTGAATAAATTGGTGCCATGGAAAATAGTTTTTTAACATTAAATAAAATTTATGCTTACAACAGATCTTTTGATTTGAGCAACAAAATTTGGGATATTGTTATTAAGTGGAATGATTTTGCAAAGTTCACCATCGGTAAACAAATTGTGAACTCTTCCGATTCAATATCTGCTAATATTGCTGAAGGATTTGGCCGTTATCATAAAAAAGACAAAATCAAATTTTACTATTATAGCAATGGCTCTCTTTTGGAAACCGTTGACTGGTTAAAAAAGGCGTTTATCAGAAAGCTTATTTCAAATGATGAGTATAGTTT
>JALVAQ010000524.1 GCA_027011095.1 Bacteroidales bacterium | reverse complement strand
TAACGCCAAACTTCTTACTTAAAAAAACCACTGAAATATCACCCTGCTTTTCCAGTAAATCGAGTATGGTTGAACGTCTTTTCAGTGTATCATTTTCACTTTTTATAGTCATAGGTATTGCTATTATCGAAAGGTTATGAAAGGCAAAAGTAAAGAAAATATTTAAAACCGAAAGAATAGGGCTTAAGTTTTTGTGGTCTAAACGTAGTTGATGGTAATTATCACACGTAAGCTCGCTCGGATTTGAAATCCGGGCGACATAATCAACACTTGATGAATGTGTTAAAATCTTTAAGATTACCCGCCTGAACGAATTCATTCGGGCAAGAAAATTTGAAAGACCTTGGGATAGAATAATCCTCGGTAATAACCCGAAACAATCTCTATTCCTCCGGGGTTCAGCCCCGAGGACTTCTTAAGTTTGGATTTAACAATTCCTCTGTGGTTTAGCCCGGAGGAATTGTTTGCATTTGACCATATAAATCCTCCGGGCTGAACCCCTCCGATGACTATCGGAGGAGAATTGATTGCTCAAAGTTGTAATAAATTAGTCTATAGTTATTAATCATTTTCTTAAAAATAAACTTCTGTTAATTAATCGTTAAAAAAAGTTTAAAAAATATTTGTTTATCTTTCATAACCTTATTATATTTGTCCTCATTAAGTGAAACGAAAGGATATAAAGGATTGAAATTTACCCTATGATGAAAATTGAGGATTTGGACGTTTTTCGTGAGATGGTGCAGCAGCCTGCTTTGTGGGAGAAAATACACAAGGAAATGCTTGCTGTTAAGGGGGAGTTATCCGATTTTTTAAACACTAACCTGAAGCCCGACAGTGAGATTGTTTTTACCGGGGCAGGCTCTTCATTTTTTGTTGGAGAGATGGTGGCAGGGTATTTTCAGGAAAAAACCGGCTATACAACTAAAGCTGTTTCAACAACCGAAATTGTAACTTACCCTGCCCATTACATTTCCAAATCAAATAGTACGCTATTGGTTTCCCTTGCTCGTTCGGGAAACAGCCCTGAGAGTGTGGCGGCGGCAAAAAGTGCACAGCGGTTGAATCCAAACATGGCGCACCTTATTATTACATGTAATAAAGACGGAGAGTTGGCAAACTGTGAAAGCCTGAAAAACCGGTTTGTCTATCTTCTTCCCGAAGAGGCTAACGATAAAGCGCTGGCCATGACCAGTAGCGTAACTTCTATGGCGTTGGTGGTTCTGTTAATTGCCAACTTAAACAGCCTTTCTGAACAAAAGACACACGTGGCAAAAGCTGCTGATCTTGTTAATCAGGTACTTACTAAATATGGAAACTTACTGGCAGGCATTGCCTTGAAAGAATTTGAAAGGGTGGTGTTTTTGGGTTCCGGGCCTTTTTACGGACTGGCACACGAAGCACATCTCAAGGTTCAGGAGATGACCGACGGCCAATTGATTTGCAAGTTCGATTCCTTTCTCGGGTTCAGACACGGGCCTAAGGCAGTTGTTAACAACAACACGCTTATGGTTTATTTTCATTCACCCGTGGCTCAGGTTCGTAAATATGAAACCGATTTGGTCAGCTCTATTAATAAGGAGCAAACCCCGGCCTTTAAATTAGGTTTGTGTGATACGTGCGAAAATGAGAATAATTACGATGCAGTTATAGAATTTGGAAGTAGCAAAACCGAATTAGATGAAGCCTTTTACATGCTTATGTATTTGGTTCCCATTCAGTTGTTTAGTATTTATAAATCGTTGAATTACGATTTAAACCCTGATACCCCATCGAAAAGCGGTGCCATACACAGGGTAGTACAAGGTGTAAAAATTTACGAATAATAAAAAAAATGATTCTATCCGTTTGTCCAAATCCGTCGGTTGACACCTATGTCCACTTTAGCAGTTTTACACCGCAAGAGGTGAACCGTGCCACTATGGAGCAACCGTTTCCCGGTGGTAAGGGCACACATGTAGCCATGGGCATTAAGGAGCTTGGCGAAGAGGTATCCCTGCTGGGATTTTGGGCCGGGCCTTCCGGACAATGGATAAAACATCAGCTTGAAGAAAAAGGTATCCGGTGTATTGGCCCTGAGGTTGAGGGATGGACGAGAACATGTTATACCTTTAAAACCGGTGACGACTTTAACGAGACAGAAATATTGGGATTGGGGCCAACCGTTTCGAAAAATGACATAAGCACCTTTTACGAACTATATAACAATGAGTTGGAGAGCGCAAATTCAGTAGTTATGAGCGGTTCGTGGCCTCAGGGTGCCCCTGACAATTCCTATGCTGTATTAATCGGCTTCGCAAACAAACATAAGGTACCGGTTGTGCTTGATGCCACAGGAGATTTGCTCGCCAATGCCATTCAAAAACATCCTGCTGCCATTCACCTTAATAAAAGCGAGGCGGCTGCTTTTACCGGTAAACAAAATATCATGGGAATGCTGATGGCTTTGGCTGAAAACATAGAGGTGGCAGCTGTTACCGATGGTAAAAACGGGTTGTTTTATTTAAACAACAAAAAAGTTTTACATGGTAACGTATTAATCGATAAGGTGGTTAGTGCTGTTGGTAGTGGCGATTCCCTTACAGCAGGGTTGACGGTTGCCATGCTACGTGGGTATAACAATGAAGGTACAGTAAGATTATCAGTAGCCTGTGGTGCTGCCAATTGTTTACGGCACGAGCTTGGTATGTTTTATAAAAAGGATGTGGAAAGATTGTTAAATAAAGTTGTTGTGGAAGAATTTAAAATGGAGATAGCCTGATGGAACGGTATGATATTTTGGTTGTGGGCGAGTTAAATGTCGATTTAATATTAAACCGGCTGCCATCGTTACCAGTGGAAGGAAAAGAGATTTTGGCTGAAGATATGACGCTGACTTTGGGGAGTTCATCGGCCATTTTTGCCTCCAATGCTTCTGTTTTAGGCAATAAGGTGGCTTTTCTCGGTAAAGTGGGCAACGATAGTTTTGCTGACCTCGTGATAACGAGTTTGCAAAACAAAGGGGTTAACACAAGCCATATAATCAAATCAAAATCGGAGCAAACAGGTGCCACCATTGTGCTAAATTATGGTGAAGACAGAGCCATGGTTACCTATGCGGGAGCCATGGAAACACTGTCGGTAAGCGATATTAACGAGGATGTGCTCATAAAGGCACGCCATTTGCACGTATCTTCTATTTTTTTGCAGCCGGCGTTGAAAGAAGGATTGATTGCCCTTTTTTCCAAAGCCAAAAACCTGGGGCTAACCACTTCACTTGATATGCAGTGGGATCCCGATGAAAAATGGGAAGTTGATTTGGAAAAGTTACTTCCGCTAACAGATGTGTTTTTACCCAACGAAGCCGAACTGCTGGCGCTTACAGCAAAAAAGAATATTGATGATGCCATTAAAACAGTAAAACCGTTTATAAACACCCTTGCCTTAAAATTGGGCAACAAAGGGTCGAGAGGTATTCAGGGCAACGAAGATGTTTTTGTTAAACCGTGGTTGAATAAAGAAGTTGTAGATGCCATCGGAGCGGGCGATAGCTTTAACGCAGGATTCATTACTAAGTATCTCGAAGGTACTACGTTAAACGAATGTTTAAAATACGGCAACCTGGCCGGCGCAATTAATACAACGGGTGCAGGCGGAACAGGTGCTTTTGAAAGTTTAAAGGAATTTAGAAAAACCGCTCTTGATAAGTTCGGTGTAAAGTATTAATAATTAGTGAAATGAGGCTTCAGGAAAAATTTAAGGATGTTCAACGTACAGGCAAGGCGCTGCTGGCAACTAATTATTATAATTACGAAACCCTGCGTGCAGTTTTGGAAGCCGCCAAAAGTAAAAATGCACCCTTAATCCTCCAGCTTACCAAAAGCTCCATTGATTATATGGGACTTGAAAACGCCGTGGCAATGGGTAGGGCAGGACTAAAATATTTTGGTGTGGAAGGATGGATTCATCTTGACCACGGTGGTTCAATTGAGTTGGTAGAAAGGTGTTTAAAAGCGGGTTTTGATTCGGTAATGTTCGACGGAAGCGAGTTACCCTTTGATGAAAACATTGCTTTAACAAAGCAGGTGGTTGAGATGGCTAAGCCATATAACGCAAATGTAGAAGCCGAATTGGGATATGTGGCTAAACTGGGACAGTCAACCGAAAAGATGAACCTTACTACACCCGAAGATGCACGCCAATTTGTTAACGCAACCGGTGTTAACGCTTTGGCGGTAGCTATTGGTACAGCACATGGATTTTATAAAAGCGAACCCAAACTCGACTTTGAAAGGTTAGCGGCCATAAAAAACGCCACCAATTCCTTTTTGGTTCTGCATGGCGGCTCGGGTGTACCCGATGAAGCCATCAAAAAAGCCGTGAGCCTTGGGATTTGTAAAGTAAACATTGCCACCGAAATAAAAAATATGTTTACACAAACCCTTAAAAAAGAGTTGGTGCAAAACGAAGAAATTGATTTGAGAAAAACATTCCCCCCGGCTATAAAGGCTGTTAAGGAATTGATTGAACATAAATTATCATTAGTTAATTAAAACCGGATATTATGAAAAAAATTTTATTTTTTGTTGGTTTTGTCTTTTTAACAATACCGTTGTTTTCGCAGGTTACGGGTACCGTTTTCGATGAAGACAACAACACCCTTCCCGGGGTAAATGTTGTTATTAAAGGGACAACAACCGGTACGGTAACCAACCTCAATGGAAAATTTTCCATCAACGTCAAAAATGGTGATGTATTGG
>JALVAQ010000523.1 GCA_027011095.1 Bacteroidales bacterium | reverse complement strand
TCAAGCCGCGAAACAGTAAGCAGGCTGCTATCCGATTTAGCCAAAGAAAACATTATCGACATTAATGGCAAACATCTTAAAATTATCGACAAGAGCCGGCTTGAAAAGATTAGTGAGAAGGGGTAAATACGGCTTTTATTTCTATTTTTTCATCCTATTAGGATTATCCGATAAGAATCCTTTCCAGCTGTTATAGCTTTTGTTGCCGGTTTGAGGGTTGTCGCCCTGAAAGAAGTGGCAAACTGCTACTGCTAGCCCATCGGTAGCGTCAAGGTATTTTGGAATGTCTTTAAAACTGAGAATGGTTTTCAGCATGGCTGCCACCTGCGCTTTGGAAGCACTTCCACTACCCACCACTGACATTTTTACCTTTTTGGGCGAATACTCGAAAATGGGTACGTTTTTATGAAGCCCTGCAGCCATGGCCACACCCTGTGCCCTGCCCAGTTTTAACATGCTTTGAACGTTTTTTCCGAAAAAAGGAGCCTCCAGCGCCATCTCGTCAGGATGATATTCTTCGATAAGCCCTACCGTCCGTTCAAAAATCTTTTTTAATTTTAGCGGATGATTGTCGTACTTTGCAAGCTTTAACACGCCCATGGTAATCAGTCTGATGGCGTTACCCTGCTGGTGAATAAGCCCGTAGCCCATAATATTGGTGCCCGGGTCGATGCCTAATATGATTCGGTCAGTTGCCAAATGATGCTTTTTTAATGAAAACAAAACTACAGAAAACATACAACATAGCGATTAGGTTAATCATTATTATCCTGTCGTTTTACTTTTTGTACGACCAATTGTTTTATCGTAAAGATTTATCTTCGTTATCTGAAACATTGTCGTTGTTTTCCGGTGAAAAGGACTTTTATCTTTTTATGACAATAGTTATTGTCCTTATTCCCGTCAACATTATTTTTGAAACTTATAAATGGAGATTTTTAATTTCCAAGTTGGAAAAAGTATCATTCGCCAATGCATTTAAAGCCGTTCTTACCGGTATTTCGGTAAGTATGTTTATGCCAAACCGTACCGGCGATTATTTCGGAAGGATTTTTATTTTAAAAAAAGCAGACCGCTTTCAAGCCATTTTGTCAACACTGTTAGGGAGTATGGCCCAATTAATTACCACTTTATTGTTTGGTTTTATTGCTGTGGCCTTTTTGTATCCGCAATATATTGATCTCGTTGATATGAGTTTGTGGCTCTATGTAGGCCTGTTGATTTTGTTGGTGATAACGGCTTTTACAATTGTATTTGCCTATCTTGAATTTGCTGTTTTTACCGATATTTTAAGGCGTATTACAGGACGTGAATACAATAGAATTAAAAAATATGCCCAGGTTTTTTCGTGGTATCATTCGCATGATTTGCTAAAAGTTTTGCTGTTAAGTATCGGTAAATATTTGGTTTTTTCGTTTCAGTTTTTTCTTTTGCTGAGGGCTTTTGGCATATCGGTAAATTATTTTAACGGAATGATTTTAATAGCCATGGTTTATTTGCTGATGACCATTATTCCCACCATTGCCCTAAGCGAAATAGGAATACGTGGAACCGTGAGTATTTATGTTTTTGAAAGCTGGATGCAGTTAACCGGAGGTTGGACGGAAACTACGGCGCTCGGCGTGGTAACAGCTTCGTCAATGCTGTGGCTTATCAACCTCGCTTTCCCGGCTTTACTCGGTGTTGGCTTTGTTCCCAGCCTTAAGTTTTTCAGGAAAACCCCTTCGACATGATTGTTTTTTTTGAAATATTGATATGGCTTTTACTGCTTTTTTCGCTGCTCTATTTTATAGTGGTTGCCGTGTTTATTTATGGATGGTTTACTTTAAAGCAGGACGATTTTTTTGATGAGGCATCCGAAAAAGTGAGCGTGGTGGTGGCGGTAAGAAACGAAGAAAAAAATATTTCCGGACTTTTAAATGCGCTGCTGCATCAAACATACAGCCACCAAAAATTTGAAATAATTATTGTTAACGACCATTCGGAAGACAATACTGTTAAGCTGATTGAAGATTTTTCCGCTTTAAACGATACAATGAATATCAAACTGTTGCAGGTATCCGGATTAGGAAAAAAACAAGCTGTCAGCCAGGGAATAAAAAACAGTGCCAACAGGTTGATATTAACCACCGATGGAGATTGTGTTCCCCCTAAAAGATGGATTGAAACAATGGCCGGCTACTTTGTGAAGCACCGACCCCGCATAATTTTGGGTGCTGTGGCTTTTTGGGGTGAGAAGAGCTTAAAGCAACGGTTTTTTTCGTTGGACTTTATGAGCCTTGTGGCTTCGGGAGCCGGTTCGGCTGGCGCAGGGTTACCTTTTATGGGAAATGCCGCCAACATGGCTTTTGACAAAACCGTTTTTAATGATTTTGGGCAGCAACAGGCATATGCTTCGGGAGACGATGTTTTTTTAATCCATTGGGTAAAAAAGCATTATGGAGGTAAGAGTATTCACTTTTTAAAAGATGTCCGTGCGCTGGTGGTTACAAGGCCTCCGGAAGGGTGGAGGGTCTTTTTAAATCAGCGGTTGCGTTGGGCATCCAAAGCCAAAGGCTACTACGATGGTTGGTCGGTTATGGTTTCAGGTGTTGTTTTGTTGTTTAATTTGGGGTTGGCAGCACTTTTTTTTACCGGTTTTTTGTGGAGCTGGATGTGGATTGTTTGGTTTTTGTTTGTGGCCTTAAAAACCCTCATCGATTTTCCACTGATAAGCGGCTATGCACAATTGGCAGGCAAGTCGGGTCAGCTGATTTACCTTTGGGCAATGGAATTGATATACCCTTTCTATATTACAATAGCCGGTATCGGGTCGCTGTTTGTAAAATATAGCTGGAAAGGCAGAGCCGGTTTGAGGTGATTTGTTGCTGTTTTTGCACAAGGGCTAACTTAGGGAGATGATACGTTGATATTATAACACCATGTCAGAAACTGTTCTTTTATTGATATTTGCGATGTTGCTGTTGGTATCTTCCTTATGGGTTCCATTATTATGCTGACAATCGGTTTTTTGATAACAAGGTGGAAAACAAGCTTATGGCTTGGCCTATTATTAATTCTCCTTTATCTAGGTTATCCATTATATCAGATTGTTATTGCAATAGCCGTTCCATAGTAGTTGGCTTTAATGGGGTTGAATTTTGAGAATAAACTTGAAATGTTATAAGGAATTGGCACCCATGTATCAAATTTTAGGTCGTAGTAATAAACCGTCATCAGGAAAATTTAACTGATAATGAGATATAAAATTTTCAGGTGCATATAAAGAACACTTTTTGGTTGTTGTCAGAAATCTTAGTGAGCTTGTTGTTTTTCCTTAGGTTGGCTCTTTACTGCTTTTATCCCAACCATTTCGATGCCATAGGTATCCATTTTAGGTATTCGTTTTTCAATACTTACCACGCAGTTTCCTTTGGCATGAAAAGGCATCTCTTTACGAACCGGTATAATTACTGTTGTGGTATGATCAACTGTGGTTCCCAGCTTTTTGCGGGTTCTTCTGTCGAGTAAGTTAAACCGATAATTCCGTGTACGGGTTTCGCCATCGGGCGTAACAAAGGTTACATTAACAGGAAGCCATACATCTTTAAAATCATCGTTGTATTTAAAAATCATCGAAAAATCCAACATCATATCCTTTTTAACTGGCACATTAAAATCGATGTTGTGAAATCGTTGCCAATTGTGTTTTTCAAGGGGCACTGTTTTTTCAAAATAAACACCCTTGTTGTTTGTGCACGAAATCATGGTGAACAAAACTAAAACGAATACCGATATATGTTTCATCTGTTTAATTATTTTTTTGTTGAGCCAAAATTAACAAATAAAAATTAATACTTTTGAGCCGATGGGAAAAAAGAAAGTTAAGAAATACTATGTGGTTTGGAAAGGCCACAATCCGGGAATCTACGAAACATGGGAAGAGTGTAAACGACAGATTAAAGGAGTTGTGGGAGCACAATATAAAGCTTTTGTAAATAAGCAGGAAGCCGAAGATGCTGCAAAAAGTTTTTACGAAAATTATATTGGTATTGATACCAAAAAAGGTTCAGGTTTGTCCGATTTTGAGCTTAGTGCCATTGGAAAACCAATTGTTCCAAGTCTTTCGGTAGATGCTGCTTGTGCCGGAAACCCCGGAATATTAGAGTATCGCGGGGTGTTTACAGATACCAAAAAGCAGGTGTTTGCCCGGGGGCCTTATCCTGAAGGAACGGTTAATATCGGAGAATTCTTAGCCATTGTGTTGGGACTTGCCTATTTAAAGCAAAATAAATTAAAGATACCGATATATTCCGATTCAACCACAGCCATTAGCTGGGTAAGTAAACGACGGGTAAATACAAAGCTGCGCCGGTCAGAAAAAAACAAACTCCTTTTTGATGCTGTTGATAAAGCTATCGAATGGTTAAAAACCAATGAGTGGAATAATCCTATTTTAAAGTGGCGAACAGATGCCTGGGGAGAAATTCCGGCAGATTACGGAAGAAAATAAGATATATTAAGTTAACCCAAAACCCGTAGCTTGTTTTTAGGAATATAAATGGAGATGGATTTGCCGATTACATCAATTTGAACCCTGACTTTATGTTTTCCGTTTACTTCTACAAGCTCTCCTGTTAAACCTGTCAGGTCTCCTGATATTACTTCAACACTTTTTCCTTTAATCCATTCAATGTTATCCGGTTCTTCCGGCTCAATTTCCTCAAGAAAATAACGGATGGCTTCAATTTGCTGGACGGGTATGGGCACT
>JALVAQ010000522.1 GCA_027011095.1 Bacteroidales bacterium | reverse complement strand
CGATTTTCAGTTTGAACTTTATAAAGGCCATCCCTTTTGGGTGCCTCCCATCAAAGCCGATGAAAAAAAGGCGCTTAGCCCGAAAACCAATCCTGCTTTCGAGTTTTGCGATGCAAAATTCTGGCTTGCTTATAAAGAGGGGAAATGTGTTGGCCGGATAGGTGCTATTGTTAACCATTCTTACAATAAAAAGATTGGTAAAAAGATGGGGAGGTTCAGCCGAATGGAGTTTGTTGACGATAAAGAAGTTTCGAAACAGCTTTATCAAACAGCCGAAAAGTGGTTGAAAGAGCAGGGTATGACGGCTATTCACGGCCCGCTCGGTTTTACCAATTTTGATAATCAGGGGTTGCTGATAGAAGGGTTTGATTATTTGCCTTCCATCGCTTCGGTGATGCATTATCCTTATTATCAAAAACATATTGAAGCTCTGGGTTATAAAAAGGAGATTGATTGGGTAGAATTCAGGTTGAAGATGTGGGATGAAATTCCTGAGAAGGTTACCCGTCTTGCCAAAATTATTAAGGATAGAAATAACCTTGAGGTACTTAGGTTTAAAACCAAGAGTGACCTGAAAGGTGTTATGCGTGATGTTTTCGGCCTGCTCAACAAAGCCTTCGACGAACTGCCTTACGTGGCTCCTTTTTCGCAGAAATTGATCAACTATTATGCTGATAAATATTTTAAGGTGTTAAACCCCGAGTTTGTGGTGGTATTAAAAAAGGAGGGAAAAGTTGTAGCCTTTATTGTGGGGATGCCAAGCCTTTCGGAAGGAATGCAAAAAGCAAATGGTAAATTGTTTCCTTTTGGCTTTGTACATTTGCTTAAGTCGATGAAACATCCTGAAGTGATGGATTTATTACTCACGGGCGTTGACCCTGATTATCAGAAACTCGGCTTGCCGGCATTGCTTATCAACGAGCTGCTTGGTGTTATTAATAAACACAACATCAAGTTTGTAGAGACCACCGGAATGTTTGAAACCAATAAAAAGGGAATTACTCATTGGAAAAGTTACGAGCACATTCAGCATAAACGGAGAAGGTGCTTTGTGAAAGATCTTTAGGATTGGATGTCGGATTTTATCAATTTCAGTAGTGCGTCAACAGCATCTGCTTCCGGAATATTTTTTTTTACAATTGTATTTGCCCTGTAAAGGGTTATGGTTCCTTTTCCCGAGCCTGTAAATCCGTAATCGGCTTCAGCCATTTCGCCGGGGCCGTTTACCATGCAGCCCATAACGGCAATTTTTAGTCCTTTAAAACCGGCGGTTTTTTGCCGAACCCGTTTTAGCTGTTCCATAATGTTAAACTGCGTTCTGCCGCAGGACGGGCAGGCAATGTATTCGGTTTTTGAATAACGCAATCCAAGCCCCTGCAATATATCAAAAGAGAGTTTTGTTAATGTGGATGTGTTAAGATGAGGATTCTCTAACAAAATGGCCTGAGCACCGTTTTTTAAAAAGTCAACGGAAAACCGAACAGTAGCGTCAATTAAAAAGGATTCAAAACCGGGATTGTTACTTTGTATGGATGTTAATTTTAAATCCTGGCTGTCAGCAATATATTTTCCTGACGGGAGGTACAGCGAGCCGGCATTAAAATGGAGGTCGGCAAGTTTTTCGCCGGAGCTGCTAACAACAAGTGGTTTGTTGTGCCCAACTGCTTCTACTATTTTCTTTTGAAGTTTCACCGGATGGAAACTGAGTTTTTTCAAGGCCTCAGACGATACGCCTTCCTTATTGTAATAAGGTAATAGTTTTTTTGCCACCGGAATTTCGGCTTCCGGGTTTTCGGTCAGCGAAACCCTTATGGTGTTGCCAATGCCTAACTGTAGTAAGGCTCCAATTCCTGCTACCGATTTAATTCTGCCATCGTTTCCGGCACCTGCTTCGGTAACACCAAGATGAAGCGGAAAATAACTGTTTCGTTTAATCATTTCCCGGACCAGCATTACGTTTGCTTCCTGCATAATACGTACATCGCTGGCTTTTAGCGAAAGGGTAAATTGTTCAAAGCCTTCCGCCGTTAAAATTTCGATAAACTCCAACGCTGAAGCCACCATTCCTGTGGCTGTGTTGCCATAACGATAGAGTATTCGTTTGGAAAGTGAGCCCCAGTTAACTCCTATTCGTAACGATGTGTGGTGCTGCTTACAAATTTGTATCAGCGGTGTAATGTTTTGGGTGATTTGTTGATGTGCTGCAATAAAATCGGAATTGGAATAGTGCTCTTTGGTTTTATCGGTAAGGTAATTGCCCGGATTGATACGAACTTTGTCGGCTACCATGGCAGCTTTTTCGGCAACCAAAGGTGAATAATGCACATCGGCAACCAAAGGAATATTAATATTGGCTGCGGACAGATTTTGTTTAATAATTTTAAGGCTTTCCACCTCTTTAAGGGTGGCAGTGGTTACCCTGACAATGTCGCAACCGGCTGCGACCAACCGTTTTATTTGTTCGGTGGTTTCCGGCGTGTTTGTTGTGGGCGTATTGGTCATGCTTTGAACCAACAGGTTGTGATGCCCCCCCAAAACAAGGTTCCCGACAAAAACTTCCCGGCTGTAATATTTACGTTTCACACCGTAAAAATAGGGCTTAGTTATCTTTTTCTTCTTTTTTACTTTTCTCTCCGATAGTTATCGGAGCTATCGGGACTTTTTTTTCCAGTACGTTTCCTTTATGGTCGATAATAATTTCAAGTGTTCCTTTGCCATCGGTCAGTTCAACTTCGTAGGCTTTTCTTTCGGAGTTGCCGGTTACTTCCGCCTTTTTAATTTCAAACTTGCTAAAAAGCGAATCAAGGGTTGTTTTTACCGTGGGTGACAGCTCTGAAATTTCAATACTGTATTCGGTTTTTTTCCAGATTCCATCCGAAGAAAATTCCACCGAAAACTCCCTTTTGTTTTTAGCAAATTCAGCTTCCCAGATGTTTTTATCCTCTTTTTCCCATTTTACTTTTTTAACTTGAGGATATTTTTTTTGAAACGCTGTTTTTACCTTTTCCGGAACTTCCTCCTTTTTAGGGGTGCTATTGCAGGCGCCCAGTGCTATTACCGAAAATACAATGATTGATAATAATAATTTTTTCATCTGATTAAATGTTTATTTAAATGATAATGTACGAAATAACAATTCCCCCACTCCTATTTATTCTGACGTTTTGGTTTTTGTTCAGGCAAAGATACGATGTTTTTTATGAGCAGAGATTGAAAAAATGCCTTATAAGTGGTTGATAGTTTTGGCATAATTTTATAAAAGCGGTGCTTAGTGTTTAACGGAATAAATTAAATTTGCCATATGACAAAAATGAATATCGTCTTTTTCTTTGCTTTTTTTCTTTTTGCATCATGCGGCAAACAGCATACCGAACCCGATTGGAGCTTTTGTGACGGTTGCCCCAATTCGGCATGGGCGGGTGAGTATGAGGGAGCAGGTGCTTTCTATTCAAGAAGCAATCCTGACGTAACGGAAGAAGTTCCGCTTGCTATTACCATTAACGAATTGCCGGATTTTCATTTAAAAATTAAGGTTAATTCACCCAATAAGTTTTATGCTTCTTATAACGGGGTAAAAGATGACTCTGTATATTATTTCGACATGGCCGGTAGCGAAAAATCAATACATCTTAATTTACACAAAACAGAGAATGATTTTAAATTAACCGGCAATGCCAAAACCTATATCATCGTAAACGATACGGTAGTGTTAAACCGGTCAGTAAGCTTTGAAATATTAAAAAACCGGTAGGTTTAAAGAATCAATTTATTTACATAGTTGCCCCGGGTCCGATGTATTTATAGTCGCCAAAGCCGAGGATTAAAATAAAAATGGGAGAAAGAAAAATTAAGCCCAATGTAAAACCTACACCTTGTCCAAAACTTTTTGAAAGATCGTTTAGCACAATAATGCCAATGATTAGGTTTACAAGGGGGATAAACATTAACAGGAGCCACCAGCCGGGACGTCCTACCATTTTTAGCAAAACATAAATGTTGTAGAACGGTATTAAAACCGCCCAACCGGGCTGTCCGCCTTTTTCGTAAATTTTCCATTCGGCAATAATCATTACAACAATAATTGCAATATATAACAGCATTGCACCTAATCCAAAAGATTGAAACATTGATTCTGAGTCCATAATAATTGATTTTAAGGGTTAATAAAAAACTACAATTTCATTTCCGGAATGTCCCCTTCAACAAGAATGGGTGCTCCGGTTTTTTCAACAATTTCTTCAACGCTTACGCCGGGAGCGCGTTCAAGCAGCTTAAATCCGTTGGGGGTTACATCCACAACGGCGAGGTCGGTAACAATGCGTTTTACACAGTTAACGCCGGTTAATGGCAGGGTGCATTTGGTAAGCAGTTTGGGGTTACCTTTGCGGTCGGTGTGGGTGGTGGCAACAATGATATTTTTTGCCGAGGCTACCAAGTCCATGGCTCCGCCCATACCTTTAACCATCTTGCCCGGGATTTTCCAACTGGCGATGTCACCTTTGTCGGTTACCTCAAAAGCGCCTAATACGGTTAGGTCAACATGGCCGCCGCGTATCATGGCAAAGCTGGTGGCCGAATCGAAAAAGGCCGCTCCGGGAACATAGGTTACCGTTTGTTTGCCTGCATTGATAAGGTCGGCATCAATTTCATCTTTAGTAGGGAAGGGGCCGATGCCCAACAAACCGTTTTCCGACTGGAGTACCACCTCCATACCTTCGGGAATAAAGTTGGCTACCAACGTGGGTATTCCAATTCCCAAATTTACATAATAGCC
>JALVAQ010000521.1 GCA_027011095.1 Bacteroidales bacterium | reverse complement strand
GTTTATTAGTTGAAATTTGAGAAAATTTATGAAAAAAACATTAACCATAATCTTTTTACTATTCTCTCTGCTTGTGAGGGCGCAAGACGGTACGGACAAGCCGCGAAGCTGGACACTAAACGGCTATGTAAAATATATGCAAACCATTTCGTTTCAGCATATCGATGAAAGGTGGCTGACCGACAACCTGTTGCACAACCGGCTAATCTTCAACTGGAATATCACCAACAACCTTACTTTTAATACGCAAATGCGAAACCGTATTTTTTACGGTGAAACGGTTTCCGGCTTCCCGCAGTATCCCGATATTGTCAATCAGGATTACGGACTTGTCAACCTGACATGGAACCTCTTTGAAGGCAAATCGGTATTTATGAACACTACTTTCGACAGGCTTTATCTCGATTACAACCTCGGGAAATTTCAGGTTACCGTGGGCAGGCAGCGCATCAACTGGGGGCAATCGTTTGTGTGGAACCCCAACGACCTTTTTAACTATTACAGTTTTTTCGACTTTGATTACGAAGAGAAACCCGGCAGCGATGCCGTGAGAGTGCAGTTTTACCCATCTTACTCTTCCAAACTGGATTTGGCTCTGAAAATCGACAGCGCCAAAAAAGTGACGGCAGCCATATTATACCGCTTCAACAAATGGAACTACGACATTCAGTTTATGGGCGGTTGGTACAATGGTCGCGACTTTGTGGCGGGGGCGGGTTTTTCGGGAAATCTGTTCAAAGGCGGCCTGTCCGGAGAGGTTTCTTACTTTCATCCGCAAAAGCATTTTTCCGACACAGCCGGAACATGGGTTGCATCGCTGGGATACAATTACACCTTTGCCAATTCACTGATGCTGCAATTTGAAGCCCTCTATAATGGTTACGGCAAGCAGTCGGGCAGTTTTAACCTGACGGAGTTCTATTTTATGTGGCTCACCCCTCAAAACCTATCCCTCACCAAATTCTCCTTTTTCGGGCAGGTAAGTTACCCTTTCACACCCCTGTTTACCGGAACACTATCGGCCATGTACAACCCCAACGACCACTCTTTTTATACAGGCCCATCCCTCAGCTATTCGCTGATAGAAAACCTGGAACTTTCGGTTTACGGACAATATTTCACCAGTAGCACCCCCGCCGACGAAGGCGGAAAAGGTGTGTTTCTTTACTGGCGACTGAAATGGAGTTTTTAAAAAAGTGAGGTTTAGAAGCTCAAAGGTTCAGAAGTTCAAGTGTTCAGAGGATACCCTTTTGCGAGAAGGGGTCATGGTGAGTGGCATGACGTCAGGAGTGCTGTATCGAACCATGGCGGGTGGGGTGTTGGTTGTGGTCACACTTCGACTACGCTCAGTGTGACAGTGAGGGAGCGTCATAAGTGAAGGTGTCATAGTAAGCGCCCGCCTGAACGAATTCATTCGGGCAGGGAGTCGAACAATGGCCGGGAAGGATTGTTATTTGGTTGAAGTTTAAAAGTCTTTTCCCCAATTAATACGATAATTGTGTCCGCCAGTATGCCTACCGGTAGTTTATAATTTGAAACAAATCTCTTTTATTTCTTTTTTTGAAGTTTAAAAAATAATAGGATATAAATAGCTCAAAATAACAATGTCTGGTTTTAAAACGGCTTGTAAATTGCTCATTGTTTATTTCCAAATCAACATTCATTTCAGGCAAGACATTCAAATAATAATTATAATGGCTGCCGTACCGTATTTTGCCAACTTTTTTAATAAATGCTTTTACCGACACTCCGAAGCCTACAAAAGGTGAATTAACAACAGAGCCAACATCCGCCTGGTTGTATGTCATTATTTGTGTAAACGAAGCATTATGTATAGAAATTTTGGAATGGCCAGACAACTGAGTATGATTTATCCATGAGTAACCACCACCTCCATCAACATATAACTGAGCCTTATTACGAAAAAACGATGTAACAAACTTTGATAACATCAGGTTGATTGATATGGTTTCGGTTGACAAAATGGTTTCTTCCAAATTATAAACACTACTCATTTTTAAAGCCCTGTAATAAGTGTGTTGCCATCCATATTTATTCCATTGGTAATTCAATTCTAAAATAATCGATGTTGTTAACCTTTCATAGATTATGTTAATTCCTGTTTTAAAATCAGGATAATTTGAATAGATTTCAAAATCGTTTAGTTCAGAATTTTTTACAGGACAATTTAGATTCCATGTTACAGCAGAAGTAACTCCGATACTTATTTCTGATTGGCTCTTTACATCAAAAAAGGCAATTAATAACAACAAACTGAATAGTATATTTTTCATATTCCCATTTAGTAATTGGCTTACTTCAACTATTGGTTATAACAATCTCCCAATACCCGAGCATTTAATACAGATGCACTTAGATTTCATAAACAATAACGTATTATCTGAATTAATATTTTTTTAGTCATCAAAAAAGCAATGTAAACCCAGCTTGATTAGTGTTAGTCATTCTTAAATTTATACGATGATTGGGGCTGTAGTTCTGGGTTAAACCGTTACACTAAACATCACACTTCGACTACGCTCAGTGTGACTGTAAAGTGCCATGCTAAACGCAGATGTTATGGCGAGCAGAGTCGAACCATGGCTGGGAGAAATCGTTATTTGATTGAAGTTCTAAAGTAATAGCAATCGGGAAGTTTGAAAGCATCCAGACTCAAACACCAAACGCTGAACTCTAACTTAGCAAAGAGACTACTTCACAAACTTCATCAAACCAGCCTCTTCTGCAGAGGCTGTTTTTATAAAATAAACTCCTTTGGGAAGCGTTGTGATGTCTATCCTGAACCGTTTGTTTTGTACTGAAAAAAATGATTTTAATTCCTTTCCTGACAAGTCGTAAAGCCGGATGGTTCCAATAGGATTTTCCGATTGAACAACGATATAACTATCTGCGGGATTGGGAAACAGCACCATCTTATTTTTTCGGTTTCCCTGATTGTTAACAGCATCATAAAACAAGCATACATGATCTTCATCGGGCATATTCAGTGCATTGGCATAGTTGGAATAGCAGGTGTCGCCTCTGTTTTTCCATATGGCGTTCACTTTATAACAAATAATATCGGGTGCGGGTAAAGGAATAGAGTAGTCGTTGTATTCGTAATAAGTAACCCCATCCTCTTGCGGAACCGTGGCAATTTTATCATAAAGCGTGTCGGAGTCAACAGCACGGTAGAGATTATATCCCAACAGTGTGTCATGAAAAGGCGGGTTACTACCGGCACTAACCAGCTGAATTTCCAGGTTCCAGTTGTAATCAAAACCTAAATTTGAAAGCGTATCCCAATCTGCTTCATCCGATGCTTTAATTAGATCACCATAACCGGCCACTGCAGGGCCAATATCATCTCCGGCAGGATATTCACCAAACTGCTGGGAAACTATTTTATATCCAAACCAGTATTCCAGATTACCATCAATGAACAGCGAATCGTTTATGGTAACAGTAGTCCATGCATTCTGCTGAACACCTGAAAGAGTATCGCTGTAAATTAAACTGTCAGCATCGGCACCCGTCCAAATTTTAACAATAAAATAACCGGCTGAGAGGGGATTGGCATAAAACGTCATTTTTTTAATTAAACAACTGTCATAGTCCATAAGCCCACCTGCATCCCATCGAATAGCTACGGTAAAATCACCTCCGTCTGACAGTCCTAAACTTGAAAAGTTTTCGCCGTTATCATATCCTATAAACGGAATACATGCCTGGGGTAAAAAGGGTGAATTCCAGACAACCCGGCAGCCAAAGTTTAAACGGTTGGAATACAAAAATGAGGCGTCCAAATCCTTTGGCGCATCACATTGACTATACACTTCAATGTTATCGACAAACCATCCGTCAATATTTGCCGACTGCTGGCCTTTGGTTTCAAATCTTATTTTAAAAGTTTTATACTTTACCAATTCCGATATTTCATATTGCTTGCTTTCCCACAAAAAGCTGCCTGTATTGGAAAGAGAATCAATCTTTTTCCATTGGCTGCCATTATAAACTTCAAGGTAAAACCATTCCGTTCCTGTTTCGGCAATATCAGTCAGCATTACATCAAACAATACAAATATTCTTCCTGTGTTTACCGAATCTATCCAGTCACTTGTAAGTTCAGCATTGTAGTTTGTTAACCCTGACGATCCCTCAAATTTAGCAGAGGAACCTCCATTTCCATTGATGGTGTCGATTACCCATTCATTTCCGGAAATACTCCAGTTGTTGGTTGTGAAACTTTGCGATTCCCAATCTTCGGTAAATGGCAATGTGTTATTTAGCGGTGAGCGTGGAACAGGTGGTTTTTGAACAAATACGGGCTGTCCGGTTAATGTGTTATTAATCAGTGTTAAAAACAGTGCTATCAGTACTATATGGCTACATCTTGTTTTCATCTTTAGGAGTTGTTTTCTGCTTATTCACCAAATATACTCCGGTAAGTATAAGCATTACCCACATCAAAAATACCAATTTAAATGGTTCATTGTCAATAATTCCCCAAAAAATGGCAACAATGGGAATCATATAGGTTACCGAAGAGGCGAAAACCGCGCTGCTGATTTTAATGAGGTAATTGAAAATAATCAGCGCCAGTCCGGTTCCCAAAAACGACAACACCGACATATAACCCATTCCGCTCCAGGATGCAGGTTCATAAAGCAATTTATGGGGTATTTGCGTAAAAAGTAAAAGATAAAACAGCGCCGGGATACCGATGAAAAAGAAAGTCAGCGAAGTGATGTTAACCGAGTTAATGCCATGAAAATAGACCTTTACCAAA
>JALVAQ010000520.1 GCA_027011095.1 Bacteroidales bacterium | reverse complement strand
GTTTAAAAGATTAAAATGGAGGTCCATTGTATCGTTTAAAGGACTTTATGGTACTGTAACCGATAAAAACAACCCCGATGTTACACCAGGTTTAATGAAGTTTCCCACTGATAGTTATGGTAATCCTACCACATTTACCTTAACCGGAAAGCCGTATATAGAAGTTAGTGCCGGAATTGGAAATATATTTAAGTTCTTCAGAGTTGATGTGGTAAAAAGGGTTACCTATCTAAATAATCCCAATGTTGCAGAATATGGTATAAGAGCCAGGTTTAAGTTTGACTTTTAAGAAAAAATAGCATGAAAAACATTTTAATAACTGGAGCAAACGGATTTATAGGAAGTTATCTTGTAGAAGAGGCTCTGAGTAGAGGATATAAAGTGTTTGCGGGAGTGAGGCCAAATAGTAACAGGGCATTTTTGAGCGATCCTCGAATTCTCTTTTTTGAAACAGAATTGTCTGATAAAAAAAAGCTCATTGAAAAATTAAATAGTTTCAAAGCCCAAAATGGTAAATTTGATTATGTAATACACAATGCCGGTATTACAAAAACATGTTTTAAATACGATTATGAAATAATCAATTACCAATATACCCGCAATCTTATTGAGGCATTGTTGGAAACTGATTCTGTTGCCGGGAAATTTATTTATATGAGTAGTTTGGCAGCTTACGGCCCCGGCAACGAAAAAACAATGCAGCCGGTAAAAGATTCTGATACACCCCATCCCATTACTCCATACGGCGAAAGCAAGTTAAAGTCGGAACGCTTTATTAAGTCATTACCCAACTTCCCCTATCTTATTTTCAGGCCTACCGGAACATATGGGTATCGCGAAAAGGATTTTTTTATTGTTTACCAAAATATTAAAAAAGGTATTGAAACATATGTTGGAAGTACCAACCAGCACCTGACTTTCATACATGTAAAAGATTTGGCAAGAATAATATTTGATGCGATGGTGTCTCCCGTTTCGTGTAAATCTTATTTTGTTACCGACCTGAATAAATATACAGTTATAGAGTTTAACACAATCATAAAAAAGGTTTTAAGAAAAAAAACCATCCGAATTGTTTTTCCAGCAGCTTTTGTTAAAGCAGTTGCTTTAATAAACGAAAAATTATCCTGTATCACTGGGAAACCACCCACATTGAATGCTGATAAGTATAAAGAGATAAGTTGTAAAAACTGGCTTTGCGATAGCAGCGGCTTAGTGGAAGATTTTGGGTTTGTTCCGGAATATGATTTGCTAAAAGGTCTTACCGAAACACTTACACATTATAAAAGGGAGAATTTATTGTAATACATACGCCATGAAAAAAATAATGATAATATTATGCGGTTCAATATTACTACTCTCTTTTGGTATTTACAGTGCAGAAAATTATCCTGTTCCTGCTAAAAACAATAAACTACTTTTTTATATTCAGCGAAACCACAATAAAAACACCATCGTTTATGATGCAAATTTTGATAAGAACGGTGTGCTGGATGAAAATAATCCGGTACATGTTTACTGGATAAGGTATGAAGAACAAGGGCAAAAAATGGAGTTACGAACCATTGAAAAATGGTATGCCTACGGAGTAAAAAATGAAAAAGTTGGAAATAGAAAAGGATATTTTCGCTTAAAACTGGTTGCCAACGAAGGCCATAAGTTTTGGTTAAAACAAGAAGCCCCCTTTAAGGCCGGGGTTTATACAACTATTGACAACAAAATGTCATTACTTGACCACATGTATATTTTTGCCGATGAATCGGGTATATGGCCAAAAGTGATGTATGTTGAATTGTTTGGACAAGATACGATAACACTTCAAAGTACTTATGAAAAAATAATTTATTGATATTATGGCAAAAAACATGGGGTTTGCGCGGTTTACAGCACTTAATATTATTGTAAATATTACAATTACAATACTTTATTTGCTATGGTGTTCTTTTACCGGGGGAATAAGGCAAGAACACTATTATCTTATAATTATCTGGGTTACCGCTTATTATTTATCTGATAAATCCAGAAGATTTATTCTGGGATTTTCTATTTTTATTATTTACTGGATTGTTTACGATTCGATGCGCGCTTTACCAAATTATGAGGTGGCACAGGTTCATATAAAACAGCCGTATGATTTTGAAAAATTTCTTTTCGGTATAAATGAAAACGGTAAATTACTTACTCCCAACGAGTATTTTATTAATCACCATAGTCCGTTTTTTGATATTCTTTCAGGACTGTTCTATATAAACTGGGTTCCGGTACCGTTGGCATTTGCGGTATATCTTTTTTTTAAAAACAAGTATCTTTTTATTAAATTCTCCCTGGTTTTTTTACTGGTAAATATAGCAGGCTTTGTTATTTACTATCTATATCCTGCTGCACCGCCCTGGTATGTTAATTTGTACGGATTTGATTTGCATTTGGGTGTGCCGGGCAACAGAGCCGGCCTGGCCAGATTTGATGAATTGACGGGCATCCCAATTTTTGAGAGCATCTACAATAAAAACGCAAATGTGTTGGCTGCAATGCCCTCCTTACACGCAGCTTATCCTGTTATTGTTTTATACTATGGTATTAAAGCACGGCTTGGAAAAATTAACTGGCTCTTTTTAGTTTTTATGCTTGGGATTTGGTTTTCAGCGGTTTATTCGGGACACCATTATATTATTGATATTATTGTTGGTGCCAGTGTTGCCTTAATAGTAATTTTCGGTTTCGAGTCATTTTCAAAATCAAACTTTGGCAATGGCAGAATACAATCCTTTTCAGAAAAATTATAACCTTGCCATTTAATACAGCAACCCGAACAACCACAAGGGAATAATACTCACATTAATCTCTAGATTTTGCTATTAGCGAAAGCAAAAAGTAATAAATTCTGCTTATAACAAAAGCAGAATTAGATTTTATTTCCTTTTTCCGGTCATCTTTTGTGTTATACAAAAAATACCGTGTAGATTTAAAATTCGATTTTAAATTTGCACGGTTAATGAGTGCTTTTTATTTGTGTTTTTTTATAATGATTCAAGGGCTTCAACAAATTTTGTACTTTTAACCGCTATCAATACTCCGCATAAAGCCATCGGAGCTACTGCGGTATTTACATAATAATCTGTTAATGAAAAACATCGTATTTATCGATACTGAAGTGGGGTTAAAAACCAAAAAAGTCCACGATACGGGTGCGATAAAAAACGGTGGAAATCCTTTTCATTCAGGCAGCCTTACCGACTTTGCAAGATTCATTGCCGGCTCGGAATTTATGGCCGGGCACAACCTGTTGGAACACGATTTAAAATACCTTTCAAAACAAATCGACTTAACAGGCTTCAGCTTTATCGACACTTTGTTTTTGTCGCCGTTGTTGTTTCCTGCCAAACCTTATCATGCCTTGTTAAAAGATGACAAGCTGCAAACCGATGAACTAAACAACCCGCTAAACGATGCCATAAAAGCAAGAGATTTATTTAATGATGAGTTGACAGCATTTCATCAACTTGACAAGGAGTTAAAGCAAATCTTTTTTAATCTTTTAGCCGATAAAAAAGAGTTCCGGGGCTTTTTCAAATTTATTGATTATAAAAATAGTGTTCCCATTAGCACTGAAGGCCTTATTTTTCAAAAATTCAACGGGCTGATTTGCAATAATATTAACCTGCACAACCTTATTGTTGAAAATCCGGTTGAACTGGCCTATTGTCTTGCATTAATCAACGTACAGGACAGATATTCAATCACCCCGCCATGGGTATTAAAACGTTTTCCGGAAGTACAGAGGGTGATGTATCTGTTAAGAAACAACCCCTGTGTTTCAGGGTGTTCGTATTGCAACAAATCGCTGGATGTTACTATGGGGCTGGAAAAGTTTTTCGGGTTTAATGCTTTCAGAAGTTATAACGGGGAGCCGTTACAGGAAAAAGCCGCCACTGCTGCAATCAATTACAAATCAATACTGGCTGTTTTTCCCACCGGCGGCGGAAAATCGTTAACCTTTCAGTTACCGGCACTTATGCAGGGCGAAAGCGTAAAAGGATTAACGGTAGTTATTTCGCCGTTACAATCGTTAATGAAAGATCAGGTTGATAATCTGGAAAAAGCCGGCATAACCGAAGCTGTTACCATCAACGGGCTTCTTGACCCCATTGAACGTGCCAAATCGTTTGAAAGAGTGGCCGATGGTTCCGCTTCCATATTATACATTTCGCCCGAATCGCTGCGGTCAAAAACAATAGAAAACCTTTTATTGAGCAGAAATGTGGTTCGCTTTGTAATTGATGAAGCGCACTGCTTTTCCGCCTGGGGGCAGGATTTCAGGGTCGATTATCTCTACATCGGCGACTTTATCAATGCCTTTAAGGAGAAAAAGAACCTTGACACCGACATCCCGGTATCCTGCTTTACCGCCACAGCCAAGCCCAATGTTATCGAAGACATTAAAAACTATTTCAAGGAAAAGCTGAACATAAAGCTCGAAACTTTTAAAACCAATGCCACCCGAACCAACCTGAAATTTAAGGTCTATCCCGAAAACGATGAGCAGGAAAAATATAACAGCACCCGCGATTTAATCGACCAACACAATTGCCCCACCATTATTTATGTTTCGCGCACCAAAAAAGCGTACGATCTTGCCCAACGGTTAATGCAGGACGGATACGCGGCAAAGCCCTATCACGGGAAGATGGAAAAGCAGGAAAAATCGGCAAACCAGGATGCTTTTATTGCAGGAGAGGTACAAATAATGGTGGCTACATCGGCCTTTGGCATGGGTGTTGACAAAAAAGATGTGGGGTTGGTAATCCATTACGAAATATCCGATTCGCTTGAAAACTATATTCAGGAAGCGGGTAGAGCCGGCCGTGACGAAAACATTGAAGCGGCATGTTATGTGCTTTATAACGATGAGGATTTAAGCAAGCATTTTATTCTGCTCAACCAAACGAGGTTAAACATTAAAGAGATACAACAGGTTTGGCGTGCCATAAAAAGTTTAACCCGGTTTCGATCGAAAGTGTCAAACTCCGCCTTGGAAATTGCCCGCAAAGCCGGCTGGGACGACTCGGTTGCCGAAATTGAAACCAGAGTAAAAACTGCCATTGCCGCCCTCGAAGAATCGGGTTACCTGAAACGAAAACAAAACGTTCCGCGCATCTACGCAAGCAGCATTTTGTCGAAAAACGCCCAGGAGGCAATTGACACCATCAACTCATCGTACAAGTTTAATGACAGGCAAAAACAACACGCCGTTCGCATTATTAAAAAACTGTTTTCGAGCAAAAGCCGCAAGCAGGGAACCGACGAAGAGGCTGAATCGCGGGTTGATTATATTTCAGACCATCTCGGTATTGTAAAAGAAGAGGTTATAGAAGTGATTAACCTGCTTCGCGAAGAAAAAATACTTGCCGACACCAAAGATTTATCGGCGTTTTTAAAAACCGGCCGCGAAAAACAATCGCGAAAAATTGTCAAATCCTTTCTTGATATCGAAACCGCACTTTTATCGAAAATGGATATTACCGGGCAGAGTTTTCATTTAAAACAACTTAACGAGGAGTTGGGGGAGGAAGGACTGGCAGATGTTTCCATTCGGAAAATAAAAACCATCCTTAACTTTTGGGCCATAAAAAACCTGGCCAAACGTTCAAGTAACTATTTTGCCAAAAATAACCTCAACATTGTTTTAACGCAAAACAAAAACCTGCTCGAAGAAAAACTTGAAAAACGCCGTAATCTGGCCGGGTTTATCATTGATTATCTGTTTCAGAAAACAGAAGAAACCCCGTCCGAATACAATCAAAACAGCGACAGTATCCTTGTTGAATTTTCGGTGCACGAACTTAAAACGGCTTATGAAAAAGATGTTTTTAACACGGAAAAAATAACCATAAACGATATTGAAGATACCCTTTTTTATCTGTCGCGAATTGACGCTTTAAAACTGGAAGGTGGTTTTTTGGTGGTGTATAATAAGCTCACCATCGAGCGTTTGGAGAAGGATAACAAAAAAAGATACAAAGCCGAAGACTATAAAAAGCTGAATCAATTTTACGAAAACAAGGTTCAGCAAATTCATATTGTTGGCGAGTATGCCAAAAAAATGATTAGCGACTACAAAGAGGCTTTGCAATTTGTGGAGGACTATTTTCAGCTGAATTACAGCTCGTTTTTAAACAAATACTTTAAAGGAAGCCGTCAAAATGAGATAAGGCGCAATATTACGCCCCGCAAGTTTAAACAACTTTTCGGTGAGCTTTCGCCGGCACAGTTAAAAATTATCAACGATCAAAAATCCAAATACATTGTTGTTGCGGCAGGCCCCGGAAGCGGCAAAACCAGACTGCTGGTACACAAACTGGCTTCGCTGCTGTTGATGGAAGAGGTTAAGCACGAGCAGCTGTTAATGGTTACCTTTTCGCGGGCAGCAGCCACCGAGTTTAAAAAGCGGCTGCTAAAACTTATTGGCAACGCTGCCAATTTTATCGAAATAAAAACCTTTCATTCGTACTGTTTCGACCTGCTCGGCAAAGTGGGTAATTTGGAAAAGTCAGAATCCGTAATTCGCAACACCATTGAAAAAATAAACTCCAAAGAGGTTGAAATTAACCGAATTACCAAAACAGTGCTGGTAATTGATGAAGCACAGGATATGGATGCTGATGAGTACAAGCTGATTACCACTTTGATGGATTACAACGAAGATATGAGAGTGATTGCCGTGGGCGATGACGATCAAAACATTTATGAGTTCAGGGGCGCAAGCTCAAAATACCTCGAAAAGTTTATCACCGAAAAATCGGCAGTAAAATATGAGCTTGTCGAAAACTATCGCAGCAAGGCAAACCTTGTGGATTTTACCAACCGTTTTGTTCAGCGTCTCCGCCACCGGTTAAAAACAACACCCATTGCAGCCGTGCAAAACAACTATGGCAACATAACCATTGTAAAATACACTTCCGACAACCTGATAACGCCGCTTGTGATTGAAATAATGAATGAAGGGCTGATGGGTACCACCTGCGTTTTAACTCAAACCAACGATGAGGCGTTACAAATTGCCGGGCTGCTGTTAAAAAACGGCTATTCGGCCAGACTTATCCAAACAAACGATGGTTTCAGTCTGTACAACCTGTACGAAATAAGGTATTTTATCCATCAGTTAAACCTTAAAAAGGATATTTACACCATAAATGATGAAAGCTGGGCACAGGCAAAAGCCGATTTGGTAAAGAGGTTTAAAACCAGTTCAAAACTTGAGCTTTGTATAAACATCATCAACGATTTTGAGTTGAGTAATCCCAAAATAAAATACAAATCGGATTTTAAAGTCTTTTTACAAGAATCGAAGTTGGAAGATTTTGTTACCGGAAAAATTGATACCATTTTGGTTTCAACCATTCACAAAGCAAAGGGAAAAGAGTTTGACAATGTTTTTTTGATGCTGAACCGGTTTAATTTGAACAGCGAAAGCAAAAAGCGCGATTTATATGTTGCCATGACGCGAGCTAAAAACAACCTATCCATCCATCTTAATAACAATATTTTAGATTCAATATCGGCAGAAAACCTAAGCCGGCAAACCGATCTGTCTGATTTTGAGCAGGAAGAATCCATTGTGTTGCAGCTAACCCATAAAGATATTTGGCTCGACTTTTTTAACAGCCCTTTTCTGCAAAACAAAATGAAAAGGCTTAGAAGCGGCGACCCCTTATTTTTAAAAGAAAACAGTTGTTTTGATTCGGACGGCCATCAAATCATCCGGTTTTCAAAAGCTTTTATTACAAAACTTGATGGATTGAAAGATAAAGGCTATGAAGTTGAGGCGGTAAAAATAAATTTCATGCTGTTTTGGCAAAAAGAGGGCGCCACCAACGAGCACAAAATTATTTTACCGGAGATTTATCTGCTTAAGAAAACGCCTTCAACTACCAACGCGAAATAACCTGTTCAAAGTAATCCAATGCCTTTAACATATGGGTTCCGTACCAGGTAAACATTTCGCCATCAACCAGCACCACCTTTTTATCGGGAAACTCCGTTGCCAACTGCTTCCGATGTGTTTCAGTAAAATGATAAGGTTCGGTAGCCAACAAAATGATATGGGCTTTATCAAATTCCTTCCCGTTGATTTCTGGATAGCGCCCCTCTATAATATTTTCAAAACCGGCCAACTGCATCATTGAACCGATAAAAGTATCTGTTCCGGCAGCCATCCATGGCTTTTTCCAAATCAGATAGAGTGCTTTATGGTTACTGATGGAAGTTTTAAAGCCGGTAGTTTTTTCCGTAATGCTTGTTACCCACCTCTTTGCAACCTTCTCCACATCAAATATTTGCCCTAAACGAGTAAGCATGTCAAACGTTTCTTCAATGGTGTTAACATCAAAAACAACCACAGGTACCTGCTCCGAGAGTTCCAAAATTTGCGACCGGTCGTTTTCTTCCTTTACGGCAATTACCAAATCGGGTTTTAATGCCGATATTTTTTCAAGATTAATATTTTTGGGACCTCCAACTTTAGGAAGTTGTTCAACAACATCAGGCGGATATCTGCAGAATCGTGTTACAGCAATCAGGTTTTTTTCAAGGCCCAAACCGGCAAGCGTTTCGGTAATTGACGGAACCAGTGAAACCACGCGTTTGGGTTTCGATTTCAGTTCGATTGTCCGGTTTAAATGATCCGTAATTTTCATTGTTCAAAAGTAGCGATAAATCAAATAATCAGTCAAATCATAATGATCAGTTTAATCAGTGTGCTATTCTTTTATGATATACTTGCGTATTAAGGCGACACACCCCCCTCACAAACAACACTACTAAATTACTACCTTTGCTCCGTGGTTGATTCATTAAATAAATACATTAACAAACACAATCTTTGCACTGCCAATCAAAAGCTTTTGGTAGCGGTAAGCGGCGGTGTGGACTCGGTTGTGCTGCTCCACTTGTTGGTCAAAAGCAACTACAGTGTTGCCATTGCCCACTGCAATTTCAAACTGCGCGGTACCGAATCGGAGGAAGATGAAAAGTTTGTCAGAAAACTGGCCGAAAAATATCAACTTCCTATTTATGTAAAACAGTGCCCTGCCAATGATTATGCCAGCCGGCACAAATTAACCATTCAGGAAGCTGCCCGCAACTTACGATACCGTTTTTTTGACGAACTAATTAAACAAAAGGGGTTTGAAAAAGTTGCCGTTGCCCATCATGCCGATGATAATCTTGAAACCTTTTTTATCAACCTGTTCAGAGGAGGAGGGCTTCAGGGGCTAAAGGGAATTCCTGTTCAGCGCGGCCACTATATTCGTCCGCTGATGTTTGCAACCCGAGAACAAATTGAACAATATGCCCTTGAATACGATTTGCAATGGCGCAACGATTCATCCAACAGCTCGCTTAAATATCTTCGAAACAAAATCAGGCACAAGCTGTTGCCCGAAATTAAAAAAATTACCGGAGACTTTAACACCATTTTCCAAAGCCTTGATAACCTGAAAGAGGATGCTTTGGTGTTGGACACCTTATTAAAAAACGAGCGAAGCAAACATATTAAAACCCAAAACGGTTTTTTATTAAGCAATCCTGACAAAACACCAAAAGGACTACCCGAAAGCTTATGGTTTTATTATCTGCTTAAGGAATACGGTTTTACACGATACGATACGGATAAAATTTTTGATGCTTATCAAAAGAAATCAACCGGAAAACACTTTTTTTCCGAACAATTTGAATTGCTGATAAATCGTGGCAACCTTCTGATAAGGAAAAGAAAAGCAACAGCAGCAGCAAGATTTCTGATATCCGCTGAGAACACTTTTATCAGCGAACCCTTTAAAGCCCGCATTCGGGTTATGTCAGGTAACACAATTAACCCGACTCTTTTTAAAAATCCCGGCTATGGTTTTTTCGATATGGATAAATTATCTTTTCCGCTTATCCTGCGAAAGTGGCGGAAAGGCGATCGGTTTAAACCTTACGGCTTAAAGGGTTCAAAGCTGGTTAGCGATTTTTTTACCGATATAAAACTATCGCAGTTTGAAAAAGAAAAGGTCTGGATATTGGAATCGGATGGCGTAATAGCCTGGGTTGTTGGATACCGCACAGCTGAACCTTTTAAAGTTACCAAGAATACCAAAACGGTTTTTTCGGTACAGCTTAGCGATTAAGTTTAGTTTAGAGGTTGTTGCGATATAAACTGACTGAAATATGCGATGTTATTGGACGAATGAGCGAGCCGGTTCGATCTATTTAATTCATTACAGCCCCTTTATTGTGCAACATTCGCAAATAAGCAGTTGTCAAGAAGTATTAACGTAAATAAGCAGAAAATTTATCTTTGCAAAAAAAGAATAATTTATGAAACATATAAGCACTAAAACTCTTATTTTTATTTTGTTAGGAATGGCGCTAACCATGCCGTTTTCCAATTTAAAAGCACAAATTCTGGAACCTGTTAAATGGTCGTTTTCCAGCAGTAAAATTGCCGACAACGAATTTGAACTTACATTTACTGCTTCCATCGACTATAAATGGCATCTTTACTCGCAGGATATCCCCATGACACCTCCGGCCACAACATTTAGTTTTAACAAAACCGATGACTTTCAGCTGGTTGGAAAAGTTACGGAAGACACATCTTCCATTATTGAGGAGTACGATCCTAACTTTGAAATGAAACTAAAGTTTTATGCCAACAAAGCAGTTTTTAAACAACGGGTTAAGGTACTAAAACCTTTGCCTGTTACCGTAACCGGCTCGTTGGAGTTTATGAGTTGCGACGACACCAAATGTCTTCCGCCAACGGATATCGATTTTAGTTTTAAATTAAAAACCCAGGAAAAAACAGATAGCACCGCTGCTCCTCAAAACAAGATATTAGAACCGGTAAAATGGAATTTTAAAGCCGAAAAAACCGGAAATAAAAAATACGACCTCTATTTCACAGCCAATATTGATAAAGGCTACCATCTTTATTCGCTTCACATCCCCGAAGGAGGGCCGTTGCCCACTGAGTTCAGCTTTGAAAAATCGGATAAATTTAAAGTTATTGGCAAACCGGTTGAAGTAACCAAACCCACTGTAGAATATGATGATGTATTTGAAATGAAAATCGGGTTTTTTAACAACAAAGCCGTTTTTAAGCAAGCCATTCAGCTTACTTCAAATGACAGCGACATACCGGTAGTTGGCGAAATTGCTTACATGACCTGTAACGAAACAGGATGTGTGGCACTGTACAACGATATTGAGTTTCACTTTAACGGAAAAACCGACAAGATAATTGGAGATAATAACAATAGCAGTATCAAGCCGGAAGAAGCTACCGTTTCGGCAACTGATGATGTTTCTGACATTACGGGGGCTAAAAAGAGTCTTTGGGGATTTTTCTTTTTTGCATTTGGGGGTGGTTTATTGGCCATTTTAACCCCTTGCGTTTTTCCAATGATACCCATGACTGTTTCCTTTTTCATGAAAGAGGGCGACCAAAAGGCAAAGGGGATAATTGAAGCGTTGATATTTAGCTTTAGCATCATAATTATTTATATGTTCATCGGGTCTGTTCTTGCGGTTACAGCAGGCCCTAACATTGCTAACTGGCTTAGCACTCACTGGATTCCCAACGTATTGTTTTTCCTGATATTCATGTTTTTTGCAGCCTCCTTTTTTGGGATGTTCGAGATTACTCTGCCGCACTGGATGGTAAATAAAAGCGACCAAAAAGCCGATAAAGGTGGTTTTATGGGGCCTGTATTTATGGCGTTAACTTTGGTGCTGGTATCATTTAGCTGTACAGGCCCAATCGTGGGTTCCATTTTAGTTGCTTCAGCCGGGGGAGCTATACTAAAGCCTATTGTGGGAATGCTTGGCTTTTCGTTGGCTTTTGCCTTTCCTTTCGGATTGTTTGCTTTTTTTCCTTCGCTGTTAGACAAATTGCCCAAATCGGGCGGTTGGCTAAACTCCGTAAAAGTGGTGCTGGGATTTTTTGAGCTTGCACTGGGTTTAAAATTCCTCTCCATCGCCGACCAAACCTATCATTGGGGAATTCTTGACAGAGAGGTGTATCTCGCTTTTTGGATTGTGATATTCTTTTTGATGGGGCTTTATCTTTTAGGAAAGATAAAATTTGCGCATGATTCGGATGTTCCTTTTGTGTCGGTTCCCAGATTAACACTGGCAATATTTACCTTTACCTTTGTGGTTTATATGATTCCCGGCATGTTTGGCGCACCCCTGAAAGCGCTTTCGGGATATCTGCCCCCACAGGCAACACACGATTTCGACCTTAACAAAATAGTGCGCGACAATGTTAAGCTCTATTCCGGTTCAGGTGCTGCCGATCAACCAAAAGAAATTTGCGAAACACCCAAATATCATGAGTTCCTGCATCTCCCGCACGGGCTTGAAGGTTATTTTGATTACGATCAGGCGGTGAAATGTTCCAAAGAACAACACAAACCGATTTTTATCGATTTTACCGGACACGGATGTGTTAACTGCCGCCAAATGGAAGCCAATGTATGGTCAGATCCCGCCGTATTAAAGCGCTTGCGCGACGATTACATAGTGTTGGCCATGTATGTTGACGATAAAACAAAACTGCCCGAAGATGAATGGATAACCTCCACCTATGACAATAAGGTGAAGAAAACCATCGGTAAAAAATCGGCTGATTTTCAAATAAGTAAGTTTGGTGTTAACGCGCAACCCTATTATGTATTGATGAATGCCGATGGGGAGGTGCTTACAAATCCCCGTGCCTACAACCTTGATGTGGATGCCTTTGTTAAGTTTTTGGATGAAGGAAAGAAAAATTACAAAGCAAACATAGGTATCCGGAATATTAACAAGTAAAAGAAGGAGAAAGCTTTCTCCATTTGATATCTGTAGCCCGGTCATCGGTTACCCTGAGCGTTTTTCGACGAAAGGAGAAAAATGTATCGAAGGGTGACTGCCTACAACACCTCCTTCCCACATGCTTCGATACAATTTCTCTTCGCTGACGCTGCGAGAAATCACTCAGCATGATCTTCCCGCAATAACAGTTATCTAAATGCTCTGTATCTTAGCAATTGTTCTATTAACTCTTTTTGAATTTCTTTTTACTTAAATCTGAAAGAAGGTTAAATTCACCATTTATTAATGCCTGCTTCTTTTTTCGTGACCATTTTTTTAATTGCTTTTCTTTTTCAATTGCAATATATGGATCAGAAAATTCTATTGAATAAACAAGTTTAACCGGGCGCCTTCTAAAAGTATATGCTTTTGGATGAAGACCTTCATTATGTTGAATAATCCTCAATTCTAAATTGCTGGTTACACCTGTATAGTACGATTTATCAGAACATTCTAGTATATAAACATAGAATCTTTTCATAAAAGCAAAGTTAAGATTTATTTTTCCATATTATCGCGATTTCAGGTTATGTTGCCATGACATCGGTCACCCTGAGTGTTTTTCGACGATAGGAGAAAAATGTATCGAAGGGTGAACGGAACAATGTTAGTCAAGCCCCCGGCGTTTAACCCCTTTTATTTTATCTTTGACCAATGCAAATGGAACCACAGCAAAAAAAGGCTTATTTGTTGGCGTTTACAGCCGTATTATTTTGGTCAACAGTTAGTTCGGCCTTTAAGCTTACCCTGCGGTACATGTCATTTCAGAATCTGGTATTTTGGTCGGTTTTGAACGGAATAGCCGTGTTGATATTGGCCAACAGACTAAGCGGAACCCCGCTAAATATTAAAAAGCTTAATGTCAAAAATATTCTTTCTTCAGCCGTGATGGGCTTTTTTAACCCCTTTCTGTACTATCTTGTTTTAATTAAAGCTTACTCATTACTGGAAGCTCAAATAGCAGGAACCCTAAATTACTTTTGGCCCATTGTACTGGTTTTATTTTCAATTGTTTTTTTAAAGCAAAAAATAAAACCCATAGGCATCCTGGCCATCTTCATCAGTTTTACGGGAATTATTATTATCAGTACCGGGGGCAATCCGCTTACAATGAAATTTAATAACCTGTCGGGCGTTTTGCTTGCTTTGTCAAGTGCCGTTCTGTGGGCAATGTATTGGATTATGAACTTAAAAGACAAACGGGAAGACACCGGAAAGATTTTACTCAATATGATTTTTGGCCTGGTTTATCTCGGAATATGGCTTATAATACAACAGCAATCATTTTATATACCGACAGTTAACGGATATTTGGGAACGCTTTACATCGGTATTTTTGAAATGGGAGTAACCTATATTATTTGGCTAAAAGCGCTTAAATTTTCATCCGACACAGCCAAAGTCAGTAACCTTATTTATCTGTCACCATTTCTGGGGTTGTTTTGGATAAACCTTTTTGTCGGCGAAACCATTCATCTTTCCACCATTGTCGGCCTGATGTTTATTGTGAGTGGAATTTTAATACAGGCGAGGGTGAAGGGGTAGGTCATTTTCCAATTAATCTTTTTCTACCTTTGCCCCCATGATGATAGTTGATGATGTTTTAGTGAGCGATGAGGTAAAAGAAATTTATTTTGCCTGTAATTTAAAAGCCTGCCATGGCGACTGTTGTGTGGAGGGCGATGCCGGTGCGCCTTTGGAAGAGGAAGAAATTTCAATAATTGAAGATTACCTTGATGAGATAAAACCCTATATGTCGAAAGAAGGTCTTGAAGTTGTTGAAAAAGGCGGCGTTTTCGATTACGACATGGATGCCGAATATGTTACTCCGCTGGTAAACGACCGTGAATGCGCTTTTGTTTATTTTGAAAACGGAATAGCCTTGTGTGCCATCGAAAAGGCCTGGCTTGAGGGAAAAATAAAATTCCAAAAACCGGTATCCTGCCATCTCTATCCAATTCGGGTGGACAAGGTGGGCGATAAAACCGCTGTTAATTATAACCGATGGTCGATTTGTATTCCCGCTCTTAAATCGGGAAGGGAAGAGGGAGTGCCGTTATACCAATATCTTAAAGCCCCGTTAATCCGGAAATTTGGCAGCAGGTGGTACAAAAAACTGGTAAAAGCTATTGAGGAGCACTAATTGTCGTTACAACGATTTATACAGTCAATAATTTCTGTGAGCGTATTGCTGCGTAAGGCGTAAAATATTTTCTTACCGTCTCGTTTAGAAACCAAAACCCCTTTGTTTTTTAAAATGTTGAGGTGGTGCGATGCCGTAGCCTGCTCAATTTCAAGTGCCTTGTATATTTCAGTAACACTAAGATGTTTGTCTCCCGATAAAAGTTCGATAATTGCAATCCTCATGGGATGAGAAATTGCTCTTAATTTACTTGCTGCAAGTTCAAGTTTTGCAAGGTCAATATTAAATTTAGCCATTGTATTAAATTTTTGGCAAAACTATAAAAAAGTAATTGTACAAAATACAAATGTATCTATATATATTGCTTACTTGTATATTTTATAATAAATCTAAATAAGATAAGGGCTTTCGGACAACTTATAGA
>JALVAQ010000519.1 GCA_027011095.1 Bacteroidales bacterium | reverse complement strand
GCATTTATACCATTCTGCCCGACAGCACACTGAAACTGATGGCCATTCATCCGGTTCGGTTTTTGGATAAATCGGTGATTGTTAAAGACATCCCCGACGGGACAAAAATAGTTTCGCGTACCATTCCCGGAATTTTCCCCGGTATAAAAGTTCGCCCGGTAGGTAATTAATAGGATAAAGCACCATCAATGAAAAAAATTATAGCCTATTTTATAAAGTACCCCATTGCTGCCAATGTTTTTATCATAACATTCGCCATTTTTGGCACGGTGGCCATGTTCAACTTAAAATCATCGTTTTTCCCGTTGGTAGAGAGCCGTATCATCAGCATTCAGCTTATCTATCCGGGGGCATCGCCCGAAGAGGTTGAAGAGGGTATTGTTTTAAAAATTGAAGACAACCTGAAGGGCGTTTCCGGCATTGAACGGATAACGTCTGTGTCATCGGAAAACAGCGGTATTATTACGGTTGAAGTGGATAAAAAGTACAAAACCGACGTGGTTCTCGAAGATGTGAAAAATGCTGTTAACCGAATTAGCTCCTTTCCGGTTGACATGGAGCCGCCCGTTATTTTCAAGCGCGAAAACATCAATCAGGTAATGACCTTTTCCATCAGCGCGAAAAACATCTCGCTAAAAGCACTCAAGGATATCTCCTATAAAATTGAAGACGACATCAGAGCGATGGATGGCATATCGAAAGTAACGCTCATGGGTTTTCCAGAGGAGGAGATTGAAATTGCCGTAAACGAAAACACACTGCGGGCATACAACCTTACTTTTGACGAAGTTGCCAACGCTGTACGACGCGCCAATATTGATATTACCGGCGGTAAAATTAAAACCAATAAAGAGGAATACCTTATTCGGGGGCGCTATAAAAAGTATCACGGACACCTGCTCGACAATATTATTGTTAAGTCGGACATGGAAGGAAAAACCATCCGGCTGGGCGATATTGCCGATGTTTACGACCGTTGGTCGGAAAACCCCAACCGTATTGAAATTGACAGCGAACCTTCGGTGGAAGTGTCGGTTCAAACCACCAACAGCGAGGATTTTCTGGCTGCATCCGACAAGCTGAAAAAATACATCGAAGATTTTAAAATTAAAAATCCCAACCTCGATGTGGTAATTGTTCAGGACAGGTCGGTTAACCTAAACGAACGAAAAGACCTGCTGTTTCGCAACGGAATTATGGGGATGCTGCTGGTGTTGCTGTTCCTTTCTATGTTTTTAAATCCGCGCATGGCGCTGTGGGTTGCAGCAGGGTTACCCATTGCCTTTTGGGGTATGTTTATTCTGGCTCAGATATTCGGAATTACCATCAATGTTATTTCGCTATTCGGAATGATTGTGGTAGTGGGGATTTTAGTTGACGATGGTATTGTAATTGCCGAAAACATTTACAGCCATTACGAACAGGGTAAAAATGCCATTCGGGCGGCCATCGACGGAACCATGGAGGTGCTGCCCTCCATTATTACAGCTGTACTTACCACCATGATTGCTTTTTCCACCTTCTTTTTTCTCGACGGAAGGATGGGCGACTTTTTCAGCGAGCTGGCCTTTGTGGTTATTGCCACCCTTTTTGTTTCGTTAATCGAAGCGGTTATTATTCTTCCGGCGCATCTTGCCCACTCAAAAGCACTGCACGGCGAAAAAAGCCAAAACAGAGTGGTTAAATTTATGGATAAAATAATGTACTGGATGCGCGACAAAACCTACGCTCCGGTACTCTATTTTTCTGTCCGCAACAGATTTCTCATTATCTCCATTGCCGTGGTAATGCTGTTGCTAACCGTGGGCGCCATGAAAGGCGGAATTATCAAAAGCACCTTCTTTCCGTTTATCGAACGCGACAACATCAACGTTACCCTTAAAATGCCGGCAGGAACCAACGAAAAAATTACCAACGACTGGATTGATAAAATTCAGCGGGCTGCCTGGAAAGTAAATGCCGAGTACAAGGCTAAACGAGCCGACAGCCTCGACATTATTACCCACATTGAGAAAAAAATAGGCCCTACTACAGCTGACGGAAGCCTGAATATTATTTTGCTAAACGGCGAAACGCGCAATGTTATCAGCTTTGAAATTGCCAATGCCATTGCCAAAGAAACCGGCCCTGTTATTGGTGCCGAGTTGCTTTCGTACGGAGCAGGCGGGTCGTTCGGAAAACCGGTCTCCGTAGCTTTTCTCGGTAACAACCTCGAAGAGCTTACCATGGCTAAAAACGAACTGAAATATGAGCTGTCGAAATTGTCGGGTCTTAAGGATATTAACGACGACGACCGGCAGGGCATTAAGGAGATTAACATCCAGCTGAAAGACAAGGCCTATATGCTGGGGCTTACTTTACAGGATGTGCTGGGACAAATAAGGTCGGGATTTTTTGGTAAAGAGGTGCAGCGGTTACAACGTGGAAGAGACGAGGTAAAAGTGTGGGTTCGCTACAACGAAAAGGAGCGGACTTCCATCAACAACCTTTCCGAAATGTACATCACAACCCCCTCGCGAAAAAAGGTGCCGTTCAATGAAATTGCCACTTACTCCATTAAACGAGGTATTGTTTCCATCAGCCACCTCGACGGAAAACGACAGATAAAAGTAGAAGCCGACCTTAAAAACGAAAACGCCTCGGCCACCGATGTGCTGGACTTTGTAAAAACAAAAATTTTACCCTCCATTTTGGCCAAGTACCCCACCGTTAGTGTGTCGTACGAAGGGCAAAAACGTGAAGCACAAAAAACACAAACTTCTGCCGGCAAAGTAGTTCCGGTAATACTATTTTTAATTATTGCACCCATAGTGTTTACCTTCAGATCCTTTAGCCAGTCCATACTGCTGTTTGTGTTAATTCCTTTCAGTTTTGTGGGGGTTGCTTGGGGGCACTGGATTCACGGACAGCCCATAAACGTGCTTTCGGTTTTGGGAATCATCGCCCTGATAGGTATCCTGGTCAACGACGGGCTGGTGCTGATTAGTACCTATAACCGGTTGCTTAAAAAGGGCGTTCCGGTGATGGATGCCATTTATCAGGCGGGAGTTTCAAGGTTCAGAGCCATCTTTTTAACCTCGGCAACCACCGTAGCCGGCTTGGCACCCATCATTCTTGAAAAGAGTTTTCAGGCTCAGTTTTTAATCCCCATGGGAATTTCAATTGCCTACGGTATCACCATCGCCACCATTCTCACCTTGATATTGCTGCCTGTTTTGCTCATATCGGTTAACAAATTTAACCGGAATTTAATTTACCTGTGGACAGGCCGGAAAGCTACTCCCGAAGAGGTTGAACACGCCGTTAAAGAACTAAAATTTGAAAATGATGAATTGGAAGATTAAAATAATAAGTTTTGTATTTATTGTCTGGTTTTCAGAAACAACCATTGCACAGCAGCCTGCCGATACGGTTTTAAAACTTTCGGATGCCGTGGCGGTGGCCATGAACAAAAACCACGATATTCTGGTGGCACGAAACAATGTGCGCATTGCCGAAGTCAACAAAGGAATACTCAATTCGGGTTTTTTGCCATCGCTTAACGGAGCCGCCGGAGCAAGCTACTCGAACAACAATACCGATGTAACCTTTATTTCGGGCGAAGAGATTTCAAAAAACGGAGCAGCATCCACCAGCTACAATGCATCGCTGGGGCTTAATTACCGGTTGTTCGACGGCATGAACCGCCACTACAATTTTAAAGTGCTTAAAGAAACTTACTCCCTGTCGCAGCTGCAAGCCCGCTCGGTAATCGAAAACGCGTTGATGCAATTAATCCGCTCCTATTACGAAGTAGCCCGTTTAAAAGCTAAAATTGATAACCTGAAACGAACCATCAATATTTCGAATACAAGATTGAAATATATGCGCGACAAGTACAACTACGGTCAGGCTACCGAGCTGGATTTACTAAACGCCAAAGTGGACCTAAACAACGACAGCGTAAACTACATTAACACGGTACGGCAGTTTGAAATTGCCCAAAACAACCTGAAAGTTGCCATGGGCGTTGATATGAACAGGTCATTTACCATTGACACGCTGGTAGTGTTCGGTCCAAAATTCAACCGTACCGAGATGTGGGACAATGCCCGCAACAAAAATGTGGATTATTTAATCGCACAGCAAAACATGGGCATTTCGGGTTTGCAGCTAAAGCAGAGCCATTCGGGCTACATACCCACGTTGGACCTTTCGGGAAAATACTCTTACAACCAGATAAACAGCGACGTAAGCACCTTTACCCATCAGCAAAGCAACGGGTATAATCTGGGAGCTTCATTAAACTGGAATATTTTTGACGGTGGACGTACCCGGACGCGTGAGCTTACCGCAAAAATAAATGTTGAAAACGCTCAGATAAGGGTTGACAAAACCAAAACCGAACTGGAACGTCAGGTGGCCGATGCCTACAGCAACTACACCAACATGTTGTTTATTTTAAAAACTGAAGAGACCAACAAACAGATTAACGAACTAAACTTTAAACGTTCCACCGAACAGTATAAATTGGGACAACTGACTTCCATCGATTTTCGTAAAGCACAGGTAAACCTTCAGTTGGCAACCGACAATTACAACGAAGCGTTGTACAACGCAAAAGTTGCCGAGCTGGAGCTGATGAAACTGGCAGGTTTGTTTTTGGATGAATTGTAATTTCAGAACTTCTGCCCCGTAAATTAATAATCAGGTAATTCCATTATTTGCATCATAATCTTCATTGTTATGAATCTTTGTGATTCTTGGTGTCTTTGTGGCAAAAACCCATTAATAAACCATAACCACTAAGACTCTAAGGCTCAAAGTTACACTAAGAAAAAGATTTTACTACACTATTATTTACAATAGGTTTGAAGTTCTGAAATTACAATTCTTAAACAAACTGTTTCCATTGCGTTTCTCATTTTTTGTACATTTGCGCTCCATGAAAAAAAGGATACGCAGAGCGGGATTGATAGCAGGGCTGGCAGTAATGCTACTGATGGTTGGGTGCGGAGAAGAACCTTCATCGCAAAAAAAAGCAGTCACCAATATTCCTGAAATAAATATTTCTCTTTATTCAAATGCCGACAGTGCTATAATAGCAGAAAAGGCTGCTGAACTGGATAAAAAATTTAAACGGTTACAACGTCTTACAGGTTTTAACGGTGCAGTAATGTATTCCGAAAAGGGACATCTTATTTTTAAAAAAGCGTATGGTTTTGCCAATGTTCGCCGTCATCGCGATTCGTTAACCACCCACAGTGCTTTTCAGCTGGCTTCGGTGTCAAAAATGTTCAGCGCTATGGTTATTATGATTTTAAAAACCGAGGGTAAAATTGACTATGATACCGACATCAGAACCTATCTTCCCAAATTTCCTTACGAAGGGGTTACCTGCCGTTTATTGATGACACACCGTTCGGGATTGCCCCGCTACATGAGCCTCGCACTGGACCATTGGAAAAACAAACGTATTCCCATGGATAACGATGATGTTATGAATCTTTTTGCCGAATATAAACCGGATGTTTATTTTAAACCCAATCACGGATTTCATTATTGCAACACCAACTATGCGCTTTTGGCCAATGTGGTGGAGGCTGTAACCGGAAAGCATTTTGATGAGGTTGTGGATGAAAAGATTTTTAAACCTTTAGGGATGAACGACTCGTTTGTTTACAACATGCGAAACGACTCCACTGTGCCTCTGTATGTTGAAAAAGGTGTTCCGGGATATTACCATCGCGGTTGGCGGTGGCGACGCATGGAAAACGATTACCTAAACGGGGTAATGGGCGACAAAAACGTTTATACTTCGGTTGAAGACTTATACAAATACGACTGTGCACTGGATAATTTTACGCTGGTACCCGATAGCGTTTTACGTGAAGCATTTAAAAAAGGCAGCCCAAAATATTGGAGGCGAAAGGATAACTACGGATTTGGATGGCGTATTAAAACTTCGATGGATAGCGTTGTTTACCATTTTGGATGGTGGAAGGGTTTCAGAACCTTTTACCTGCGCGATATGCGACATCAAAAAACATTGGTAGTACTTACCAACAAAGATAAAGGCCCCGGTTCAGCCAACTTTTGGAACATCATAAAAGCCGACACCCTCCCATTGGGACGATGTTGTAAGGTAAAATAGTGCATAAGATAGTATCTTAATATGTAAAAAACACAATGTCAGAAAGCTATTTTTTACTATTTTTACGGGCAAATTGAAACCTTAATACAAATAGCTATGAACTTAGAAACAAAATATTTGGGTCTGACGCTCAAAAACCCCATCATTGTTGGTGCCAGTAATTTGGTTACCGATGTTAAAATGTTAAAAAAACTGGAAGAAGCAGGTGCTGCCGCTATTGTTTACAAATCGCTTTTTGAAGAACAGATAAACCTTGAGAACCTTCAGCTTGAGGATGACCTGACCCAATACGATGATCGCCATGCGGAAATGGGATCCTTTTTTCCTTCCGATGTTTACGAGGCAGGCCCCGAAGAGTTTTTGTTGCATTTTAAGGAAGCCCGAAAAGCCATTAGCATACCGCTTATTGCAAGCCTAAACGCCATTTATGATGATACCTGGTACGAATATGCCAAAAAACTGGAAGAAGCAGGTGCCGATGCTCTGGAGTTGAATTTTTATAACAATCCGAGAGAATTTGATATGGAAGGCCGTGCCATTATTCAGGAAGAACTGGACATCATCAAAGGCGTTAAGGAGGCTGTAAATATTCCGGTTAGTGTAAAATTAAGCCCTTACTACACCAATGTGTTGTACACCATTAAAGAAATGGAACACAGAGGCACACAAGGTTTTGTTTTGTTTAACCGCTTGTTCCAGCCCGATATCGACATCAATAAAGAGAGCATGCATTTTCCGTATCATTTAAGCCAGCAACAGGACAACAGACTGCCCTTACGCTATGCAGGCATCCTGTTTGGTAACACCAAAGCCGATGTTTGTGCCAACTCGGGAATTTTTAACGGCGATGATGTAATTAAAATGCTGCTTGCCGGCGCCAAAGTGGTTCAGGTAGTAAGCACCATTTACAAACACGGCCCACAGCAAATTTCAAAAATGCTGGAAGATATGGAGATATGGATGGCCAATAAGCAATATGAAACCATCGACAGCTTCCGCGGAAACCTCTCTAAAAAGAATGTTAAAGACCCCTATGCTTATCGCAGAGCGCAATATGTTGATATTTTAATGAAATCAAGCGAAATCTTTAAGCAATACCCGATTATTTAAATCGACCGGGATTGAAGTTGTTTCCAACAATTCTTGTTTTCTCATAAAAGAAAATTAAAAAAACCCTGTTCAGCCATTGTTATCCGAACGGGGTTTTTTATTGTCTTTTCAGGTTATACAAATCAGGGTTGCACAAAAATAAGATACTCCCAGGGCTTCAGATGCCAGCGGTGCTTACCGTTAAAATGAAAAGGTTTTCCTGTTTTATATTCGCTGTAATCTCCTTTCAGGTCACTGTTTTCCAGCTTAAAGGATTGAGGCTCTTTACTTAGATTCATAACTACCATAATACGGTTGTTATCAGTTTGACGATAAAAGGCAAAAACATCATCGTTAACCCCTTTTGACAAAGGAATAAGTTTACCACCGGCAATCCCGTTCCATAAAGCGTGGTTATTGTGTTTCAGGTCGATTAATTTAGCATAAAAGTCAGCCTTTTCCAAATTACTCCAGTCAATGGTGTCTTTATCAAAAAACCGCAGCCGCTTATCCAATCCTGCTTCCTGACCGCTGTAAATGAGCGGAAACCCGGGAGCCACAAAAGTAAACACAGCGAAGGCCTCACCTGCCCCATCGCCCATACGCTCTTTTACGGTTCCGTTCCATGAATTTTCATCGTGGTTGGTGGTAAAAGTCATCCGGTACATATCAGGTGCAAAAACAGCGTCATTCCATTGATAATAGTCCCAAATATTGTTGGCTTTCTTTTTACCCTGCGCAATGTCATTCATCAGGTGGTGTAGTTTCCACGAGTAGTTCATATCAAAAGCTTCACGTAAAAGGCCGGCATTGTCTTCATCTTCGGCAAGCATAAAAACGGGTTTTATTTCATCCAGTTCCTTTCGGGCATTGTCCCAAAAATCGGTGGGAACCATCCCTGCCACGTCGCAGCGATAACCATCAATGTTAAAATCTCTCACCCAATATTTAAGGGCTTCGGTCATGGCTTCACGCATTTCGGGGTTGTTGTAGTTAAACGAAATTACATCTGTCCAGTCAAAGGGAGAAATCAGGTTTCCCTTATCATCTTTTTCGTAATAATCGGGGTGCTGTTCAACCCAAACATTGTCCCATGCCGAGTGGTTTGCAACCCAGTCGAGGATAACTTTCATGCCCAACCTGTGCGCTTCTTCAACCATCTTGCGAAAATCGTCTTTGTTGCCAAATTCAGGATTAATGGCATGGTAATCCTTTACCGCATAATAGCTTCCGAGTGAACCTTTCCGGTTTTTTTCACCCACCGGAAAAACAGGCATCAGCCATAAAATATCAATCCCCATTTTTTTCAAACGGGGCAGGTGTTTGCTAAAGGCTTCAAGCGTTCCTTCCGGCGTATATTGCCGTACGTTTACTTCATATATGTTAGCATTTCGTGTCCAATCCAAATGTTTCATACTTTGTTGTTTGTTGTTTTCTGTTTGTTTAATTACAGGCTGCCCAAACAGAATTCCTCCTGTAATTAAAAATGGCAACAATGATACAAATATTTTTTTCATGGGATACGGGTGTTTGTTTGCAATAATATAAAAAACATGGTTTAAAAATTAATTCAAGAATCTGCCAAATTCATTGACAAGATAAAACGGAAGCGAGATAAGTTTAAAATTAACCTCTTTCATTCCCTTTTCCAGTTTTATGGAAGTTTTAACCTGCACAATAGACGGTAAATCGGCATTGATACGGATAGCTTTGTTAAGGTTTTTTTCTGCTACAAAAATTTGCAATGATTTTAATGTACCTGTTTTCCCCGCTTTTACTTCAATGGGAATAATCCGGTTTCCTTTTTGTACAACATAATCAATTTCTGCTGCTGCATTTCTTTTTTCACGTGTCCAGTAATAAATGTTGTTTTCAATAAAATAAGGAGGCTGACATAAAAGTTCTTGTCCGACAAATTGCTCGGCAAGACCCCCTTCATTATTCAAACCCATAACCCCAATGTCAGATAATCGTAACTTAAGAATATGGTTGGAGAGGCCAATATCAAAAAATATGGTTTTAAAAACTCTATCGGTAATTTCGTGTTCAAGTGGAACTGATGTTGCTTTTGTATTTTTAACAAGGTGAACCAGCCGACTCATTCTCAACAAATCTAACGATTTCCTTATGGCTTCCGAACGGATAGAATTACTAAAATTTACATATTTAAATTTTTGTCCGCATACTCTTGGAATAAAATTTAACAATTTTGTCATGGTTATTTGTTGCGAGCGCGTGCTATATTTTGCAAAATCAAATTCTAAAGACTTTATTATGCTCTCGTGGATACGCTCCACATCAATCAGACTTTTTGATTCAATATATGCCGCTACTGCTTCCGGCATTCCCCCTATAAAAAAATATAAGCGAACCAGTTTCATCAATTTTTGATGAATGGGTGATGAAATTTTTTGCTGTAAAGTAAAATTGTTCAAAAAATCGACAAGTTGTTTTTCGCCTGCTGCAATCAGAAATTCATAAAAGCACATGGGATACATATACGCAAACTCCACTCTCCCTACAGGCATAGAGTATTGCAAATCATTTAACGTGTGATCTAATAATGAACCTGCTGCAATAATATGTAAATCAGGCATTTTTTCATAAAAATAACGAAGCGACACTATTGCCTCAGGGCACATTTGAATTTCATCAAGAAAAAGTAATGTATCGGATAAGGTAATTTTTTTTCCAAAATATAATTCCAGATCTTGAATAATTTGAATTACATTATTTGTAGTAAAAAACCTCTTTAAGTCGGGTGTTTCCTCAAAGTTTACTTTTATTACCTGCGCAAAATTTTTGTTTCCAAACTCCTCAATAACATACGTTTTTCCCACTTGCCTTGCGCCCCTTACAATTAAAGGTTTTTTTTTCTTTCGAAGTTTCCAATCGTACAAATATTGTGTAAAAAACCGCTTCATTACCATAAAATATTGGTTATTGTCAAATGCAAATATAGCAAATAGGTTTGGTTTTTTACACATTTATTGTAAAAAGAGGTTTGGATTTTTACACTTTTACTGTAGAAAGAGGCTTGGATTTTTACATTTATTCATTGAATTTGTTTAAAGTCTCTTGTTTGAACCACTGGTATAATATTGTAAACCAGAAATTTGAATATGTTTTCTCATAGACCCACCCCTTTATCCCCTCCAAGGAAGGGAATGTGGAATTCATTTTCTGATTCACTATATTTTACACTCATTATCATTAGGTTAACTTTAAACAAGATAAATAAGGATTACTTTTATACTTTACGCTTTATAATCAGAATATTATCTTTATCGCCCCACACAAACGAAACAATCCAAATATGACGCTGTTTATCAAAGTAATATCCTGTTCCGGATTTACCCGGTTTTTTCTTTTTAAGCTTAACATCATTCAAATAAAAGGACGGTTTATTGAGCGCTTGCATGCCGATAATCTCAAAGGTTATGTTTCTTTCGTCAGGCTTGCCCGGATAATCGCCACCAATTTTTGAAAACAAAAAAACAGGGTTGCCCTTTTCGTCTTCTTTTTTCACAAACATAAGGGTTTCAAAAGCTCCCTTTTTCAAGGCATCCGGATCGCTGCCATCATCGGTGTACATCACATAGTTTGTTGTAGCTCTGTGCGCATCGGTATAGTAACGAACTGTCAGGTTTTCGGTTGAATAATTATCGGTGGTTTTTACAGGTTGTACCATGGGTATAAACGACCCTGCCTTTACAAACAGCGGCATGTTGTTGATGGTTACTGGAATTTCGTATTGATTGCCTCCCGGATATTTCCGGTTGGTAAAAAAGTCGTACCACTGAACGGATTTGGGCAGAAACAGGATTCTTGTTTTTTCGCCGGGATTAAGAACAGGAGCCACCAACAACTCGCTGCCAAACAAATATTCGTCCGAAACGGTATAGTTCTCTTCATCATCGGGAAATTCAAAAAAGAGGGGGCGCATCATGGGATACCCTTTTAGTGTAGCTTGTGCCGATACGGAGTAGATATAGGGCAGCAGGCTGTATCGCAGGTTCATGTATTTCCGTACAATATTTTGAGTTTGCTCACTAAAATAAACGGGTTCCGATGGCAATATTTCGCTCTGTCCGTGGGGACGTAAAATGGGGGTAAAACAGGCAAATTGCAGCCACCTTGTATATAACTCTTCATCGCGCGTACCCTGAGCAAAACCACCTGCATCGGAATGAATATAGGGCAGTCCGCTTAAGCTCATATGCAACAACGTAGGCAGCTGTGCACGGTACCCTCCCCAACTACGCGACACATCGCCTGTCCACGGAAAAATACTATACCGCTGCGAACCGGCATAACCGGCACGGTTTAAGTTAAAAAGGCGTTGGCGGGGATATTCCTTTTTATAATGGTCGAAAAGCATTTTATGCCACTGATGGCCGTAAATGTTATGAACCGCATCAGCAGGGCCGTTTACGTGAAATTGGTTGGAAGGGTGATATTCAGGTTCTCCCAAATCGCCCCACCAGCCGGCTACACCCTTTTCGATTTGTGCTTTGTATTTACTCCAAAACCAGCTGCGGGCAACAGGTTTAAAAATATCAATCAGTCCGGCAGGGCCAAAATAAAACTCGCTGTTAATATATGTTTTACCAAGACTGTCGGTGGTAAAAATACCAAGACTGTCGCCAATTTTAAAATTTTTCAGGGTGTCGATTACGTAAGGTTCGGTAATCAACACTGTTTTAATTCCTTTGGCTCTGAAATTTTTTATCATTTTTTCCGGTTCGGGCCAATTGGGTTTATACCAGTCGAGGCGGCCCAGATATCCTTTAATACTGTCGCCAAACCAATAAAAATCGAGGATGACGCCATCAACGGGAAAATTGTTTTTTTGCATTAAACTAACAATGCTGTCGGTTTCCTGCTGACTGCGATAGGCCATTCTCGAGAGCAAATTTCCCAACGCCCATCTCGGAGGTAGGGGCTGTGTACCCGTAAGTTTACCCCACTGCTTTGCAATGTCTTTAAAGTCGGTTCCGGCAACAAAAAAGTATTTCATCAGCCCGCCACCGGCACCCCATTCCATTATGTTTTTACGGGTTGAACCCAGGTCGGCATACCCTTTTTGAGGGTTATCAAAAAAGAGCAGGTACCTTTTGGACGACACCACGAGAGGCACCGAATAATTCAGCTGATCGGCTCCCAACTCATACCCAAAATGAGGCCTGTTGTACAACAGATACCGATGGCCCGTTAACGAAAAATCAATGGCTCGTTCACCCAACCCGTACAATTTTTCATTTTTAGAAATTTTGAATTGTAACCCATTGTTATCGGTTCTTTCAAAATAGCCTTTATCTTCTTTCAGCAGGGTATCGCCATTGTAAATAAAGGTAGCATAAAAAGGGTTTTTATGAAAAGCCACCGTAAGGCTGTCGGTTCTCAGCAACAGCCATGCGGGCAATTCTTTCAGTGATATTTTTGGGTTTTGAGGGGTTAAAATCACCGCAACGGAGCTGTCTTTTTGAGGCAGGTTTTCACTAAAGTTTTTTATCTCAATAATTTTACCCGAATAGGGAATGGCCTGTACCAACCCGTGTGTTGTTTCGATGTTTAAAATACCGTTGCTTAAATGATGCGAAAGGTAATTGCGGGTTTGCCAGTGATAAGTTGCCGTTTTTTTAACAGGAGGCTTATAACCTGCCACAGGCACCAATATATCATCGTTGGTGGCGGTTTTTCCAACTTTTGAACCGGTTTGATTGCGAAACACAAAACTCAGCTGAAGTACTTTTTCGTTTGTGCTTAACCCGTAAAACCGTCTGATAACCATCTTTTTCTGCCACAGGTTGTTTCCAGCCTTTTTCATTTTCACCCTGCCATCGTCCTGCCCCCAGTTTCCTATAACATGTTTCCAGTCGTGGCCATCCAGGCTTTTGTCTGTAATTACTCCCGTATGCATATACACGCTTCCGGAACAATCAACCAAAGCCCTGTTTCCGGTCGAAGCATTGTAAATAATGGTAATGGTATCGTCAAGTCCGGCAGTGGCAGGTTCAATGGTAACAATCTGGGCTACAGTTAAAACCGGTAACAATGCTGCAATTAAAAAAATAACGGAATGCTTTAACCAATGATACATTATATTAATCTTAAATGTTGCTATTTTTTTAACTCAATAATCAGGGGTGATTTGGCAGGAACGGTGATGGTATTCAGGTTGTCAATTTTTGTATTATTCAACACCGACAGGCCGGTTGAATACCCCTTCAGATTTTCGGCAAACCGGTTGCAGTCAACTGTTTTTGCTGTGTTGGTATTGTTAAGAAGCACCATTATGCTTTCGTTGTCGTTATACCGAAAATAGACGTAAACACCGTTTTGCGGAATGTAATGGGTTAATTTGCCTGAATGAATAACCTTTTTGGTTTTTCGCCAGTTCATCAGGGTTTTTAAAAAACCAAAGGCCTGGTTTTGTTGTTTGGTAAGCCCTTTTCCGGTGAAAGCGTTTTTGGCATCACCGGGCCAGCCGCCGGGAAAATCTTTTCGTATATCGCCATGGCCGTTGTGTTCAAGGCCTGTCATTAAAATTTCCGTTCCGTAGTAAATTTGCGGAATTCCTCGTGTGGTCATTAAAAAAGCCATGGTTAGTTTAAACTTATTCAGGTCTTCACCCAATTTTGAAAAAAGCCTGTCGCCATCGTGGTTATCGGCAAAAAGCACCAGATTCTCGGGATGGCTGTACACAAAATCCTGCGAAAGAACCTCATACAGTTCAGCCGTTCCGGTTGACCACCCCTCCTGCTCGTTAAAGGCTTTGCTGATGGCATACATCAACGGAAAGTCAAACACGTTGGTCAGGTGGGAGTGATACCCATCGAAGTTTCTGTCGTTCTCCATCCAGTAGGCCACCGAAACAGGGTAGGAAAGCCAGGCTTCGCCCACCACATTAAAATTAGGGTACTCTTCCAACAGGCGCTGCATCCATTTGGCCATAAAATTTTTATAAGGATAGGGATAGGTGTCCTGTCTGATCCCGTCAAGGCCGGTGTTTTCAATCCACCAAATGCTGTTTTGAATAAGATAGTTGGCCACCAACTCGTTGTCCTGATTCAGGTCGGCCATGGAGGTGTCAAACCAACCGGCAACCATCTTTTTATAATCGCTTTTTGATGCATGCGGGTCGGTAACCACGCCTCCCCTGTAGTTGGAACGGGTAAATTCAGGCCATTGGTTGTACCAATCCTCAGTGGGTAAATCATCTTTCCAAAAGTAGTTGGTTCCACAATGGTTAAACACCATATCCTGAATTACCTTTAAACCTTTGCCGTGTGCTTCCCGAACCAAATTTATGTAATCGTTGTTGCTGCCAAAGCGTGGGTCCACATTATAGAAATCGGTCATGGCATACCCGTGATAGGAGTAAACGGGCAGGTTGTTTTCGAGCAACGGGTTAATCCAAACAGCTGTAGCCCCAAGATTTTTTATATAATCCAAATGGTTTTCAATTCCTTTTATATCGCCACCGTGCCGTCCGTTGGGGTTGGCACGGTCTGCCTTTTCGAGCATTCCCTTTACATTGTCGTTGGTGGTATCGCCGTTGGCAAACCTGTCGGGCATCAACAGGTAAATTACATCGGAGGCATCAAAGCCGCCATGATTGCCCAACGATGTATCACGCTTCTTTAACCGATAAGCCATCGAAACAACCTGCTTTTTACCTTTCATAAAATTGATGGCAACGGCTCCGGGTTGAGTAGTTTCGTCAATAAGCAAATTTAAAAAAAGGTAATTGGGACTTTGCACATGCACCACACTTTGCAGCGTAACGCCGGGATAATTAATGGCAGGAACCGTTTCTGAAATGCGGTTACCGTGCACCATCAGTTGCAGATGGTGGTTTTTCATGCCCGTCCACCAAAAAGGCGGGTCAACGCGTGAAACGTTTATTCCTCCTGCCTTTAGCAATGAAGAACTGACAAACAAAACAAGAAAAAGAAAAGATTTTAATCCGGCCATAGGTTTGTTTTTTTGCTGTTTTAAACAGGGTTCAAAGATAATGATATAATTGCTCTAAGAGGTCGTAACGAAATAAATAGGGCTAATTCCTATTTTGATGTGATAGTGATTTTGTTAAGCTAAAAAACTTTACCTGTTTTTTTCAACAACTATTTACCAAAGTCCCGAAGGGACGCTATTTGAATAGCACCGGGTGAAGCCCGGTGGATACAACAAAAATACGGAAAGCCCCCGAAGCGGGGCGTTACCATGGCAGGTTAAAGCAAATATTTCTCGTTAAATTCAATATGATGCTCATGTA
>JALVAQ010000518.1 GCA_027011095.1 Bacteroidales bacterium | reverse complement strand
GTGCTATATATATTTTTAACTGCGAAATATACAAATGTAAATTGAAATTACCAACTTAGTCTTTTACACATCTTACAGGGAAGGCATCATCATAAAATTCAGAGGAGCTATAAACCTTATCATTATTATAGGCAAACCCATGCATTCTACCTGAAGAAGTCCAAAACCAACCACCCACTAAATTATCTGTAAAATGGCCGTTAGAGCTATTGAACTTTCCTCCGGGAAGTGCTGCAAACCCGAAATCATCGGTACCATTGTTATTCATAAACCAACCTGATGTGGCTTTTAGTTTTTTACCTGCATCAAATCCTCTCCAACCCCCATATTCCCAAATTTCATCACCAACACCATATTGACTGTCGGCATTGCCTTCCAATATATACCATTCAGCTTTTGATGGAACATGCCACCCTTCAGGACAAACACCTCTGGCACTTTCGTATTCAACGTACTGCATAAGTTCATTCCACTGATAAAATCCTCCATATTGGTCGCAATTAGCCACATTATCGCCATAACAGTATTTTTCAATAGTACCATTGTCTGTTTGGCTTGTAGTACTGTTTATCATGGTTCCGACATTCAGATTTTCTTTCATCCAGCACTGGTTTCCAATTTCAACAGTATGATAAGTTTTCCCCTCATATTCAACGGTTGTAACGCCATTACACCCTGTATTGCCACCTGCCTCTTTGGTGGTAAAACTCCATGTGTCTCCGGTGGATGTAGCTCCCGACGGGTCGGTAGCTTCCACATACCAATAATAGGTGTGGCCATATCCAAGTCCCGTGGGTGTAAAACTTGTTATGTTGTCGGTAGTACCCACCAAAGTTGTGTTGTACTCTTCGCCCAAATAAATCTTATAGGTAAGAGCATCTCCGTCAGCATCATTACAACTCCATTGCAAAGTGCTGTTAAGTGTAACACCGGTTGCATTGTCTGCCGGTTGCGGATTGTTTGGTTTCGAAGGAGCGTTGTTGCCGTTTTCAAAGTTATCTTCTATGTTGTTATTATTGTAATCGCCATTGTACGAATTTATTTCACTAGCCGGTTTCAAACCTGAAAACACTGACTTGCCCATGGTCCAGAAATCGTTCCTAAATACCGGAACAAACTTTCTTGCCAACGACCATGAACAACTTACTTCAAATAAATCATCATCGAAAAAATCGAGGTGATTCCAAAAACAGTTCTCATTAAATTCTGCTGTTACCGGAAATCCCGTAAACCAATCATCGGTCATTTGTTCAAAGCTCATTCCTGATTTGTGAAAAATTTCTTCCGGTTGATTGGTTGTTATAAACGGATTATCGTATCGGTAAATGGTAATATCCCAACTATCGTTAACTTTTGCAAATTTGATATAGAAGTCCTGATAGGCTAATCCCTGGATATAATATTTTCGAATTCTGTGTCTGTGCCAAAGAATATATCTTAATCTGACAAAACAATTTTCCGACCCTTCGTTATCTAAAATAATTTCCTGTGCATTGGCATAAAATGAAGAGGGGTCGAGCGGCTTAACATACATCATGGGAGTATGCATGTTCATGTTGGCGTAAAAGATGTCGCCTCTTTTCATCAACTTTGATTCTATCCAAAAGAACTGGGGATTGTTAAAGTATTTACTAAAGTGGTTTACATAGGCGTAGGTAATTTTGTTTTGAACATCAACATGGTCGTTAACCAGCTGAACAATTTCTGTGTTGGCCTCATCGTAAAAGTATATTTTCGAGTTATCAGCCTCTTGATTATCGGTTGACCACGGGACACCTATAATTACCTGGTCTTTAAATTGTTGCCCGTCAGGCTGAAACTTTACAGTTTGTACCATCTCACCATTGATTTCAACTTTGTCTCCTGCCACAATCTGTATGTTTACATCTTCATCGAGTGCATCAGCAGGAATTTCAATGTTTGCACCGTAAATTGGGGAAGATTCATCACCCACACTAATGGTTCCTCCAGCAGTGCCAACAGTAGCCTCACCGGTGGTAGAGTTTACCGAATCTTCCTTATCAGGGGTTATTAAATCGTTGATTTTGTCACAACCGGAATAAAAGGTGGCCAGTCCCAGGATAAAAATCAGGGTAAGCACCGTTTTTGCTTTTGAATTTTTCATGGTATTCGTTTTTAAAAAGTTGGTAATTTCTTTTAACAATACCATAAAAATAGGATAGCAAGTTACAATTTGCAATTTCTAAGGATATCCGTATCGGTATTCTTAGTATTTGCCGGTGTCTTTTTAGTATTTAAACTTTTCCAAAGTTTTGAACTTTGGAAAAGTTTAAGTTTAAAAATTTAATCCCTTCGTTATAACCAATTTCAAACAGCTTATCTGTTTTACGAAAATCGACAATACCTATTCTGTCTTCCAAAAAAGGGTCGATAAGATAGTTGCATTTTTTTACTTTTTTGATAACATTTTGCTTTATAACAGCACTAAAAACCCTTTCGGCAATGGCCATGGCGTTGTATTCGTCGGGTTGTTTAAAATTATTTACATGAACCCCCAAAATGAAAGGATACTTTCCAAGCAGTGGCTCAATGGGGAAATTGTTGTAAAGGCCTCCGTCAATATAATGGTTTCCATTAATTATTTCGGGTTCAAAAAGCAGTGGTATCGAAGCGGAGGCAATTACAGCCTTGTGCAGGTTTCCCGAATGAAATATCTCTTCGGCACCCTTTTCAAGATTTGAAGCGCAGGCATAAAAGGGAATGTTTAACGAGTCGAAACTTTCGCCAATGTTGTATTTTTTAAACATCCGCAACAACTCGCTCATTGACATCAGCCCCTTTTTGCTCCAGGCAAAATGAAATATTTTGATAAACCGCTGGCTGTCCATTATTCTTTTCATTTCCATGGGCGAAATGCCGGCACAGTAAAATACGCCGATAATAGCTCCGATGCTTGTGCCCGAAATGGCCTTTATTTTAATATTGTTTTCGTGCAGCGCTTGTAAAACACCAATTTCAATGGCACCTCGTGCACCGCCACCACTTAAAACCAGTGCTACCGAATCAACAGTTTTGTGTGTAATTTTATGTAGTAAGTTTTTAAAACTATTCATAATTTAATCGTTTAAAGTTGAGGTCTTGAAAATCATAACTAAAGTCGATGTTGGGAGAGATGCCTTTCATTTTGATGCTTATTGCTTTCCCTTCCTCATCAAGGCAGAATAAAGCAAATGCATCGGCTTCCATATCACGGTCAGCCCATTTAATGGCAAAGGTGTTTGCATTGTAATAATACATTTTACCTGTCAGGCTTGAAACCCTGAAAGACCGAAACCAAAGGTCACCATCCTTTTGATAAATCTCTATTTTACCTAACCAGCTGTCCTTGTAAGTGCCTGTATAACGACTTTTGTCGATGGTTAATTTTTTATGCTCCTCAACCGTTTTCCAAACCTGTTTTGTAACCGAATCGCCTTTGCTTTGCTTATGGTTAAAATATTCAGCATATTTGGTTACCAGATGGTTATCGTTTAAACCGAGGTAGCTGTCAACAATGGTTTGTGTAACCGAAGCAAAAATACCCGCTCCATCGTTGCTGGCATTGGTTAAAACCACTACACCAAGGTTTATATCAGGTATCATTACCACTTTCGACAACATTCCGGTAAGCCCTCCGGTATGCGAAACTTCCATTTTACCCTGAACATCTTTTAAAAACCATCCGTAACCGTACCCGCTGAAATGGGTGTTATATCTTGGGCTTCTCCGGCTTTTTGTAACGGTATGCAGGCTCCACATAGCCCGATGACTTTTACCGGTGAAGAGTGTGTTTTTAAGACTGTCGCCATATTTTCCGCCATCCATTTGAACAATCATCCATTCAGATAAATCGTAAACACCGGAATAGATGGAAGCTGCTGCCCCGTTGATTTTATTGTAATCGAATTGGGTAGGTGCTGTTGTATGCGGAACACCGTTTTCAACAACATGCGGTTTGGCAACATTTTTTTTGTCGGATATCAACGAGTAGTAGCAATAGGTGTCATCCATTCGTAAAGGTACAAGGATGTTCTTTTTAACAAACTCACGCCAGCTCATGCCGCTCACCCTTGCAACCACCTCTCCGGCTACAATATAAAGCAGGTTGTCGTAATCAAATTTGGTGCGGAAGGGCGACACGGGTTTAAAATACTGAAAGTTGGTAAGGATATCATGTATTGTAAAATCGCCTCCTTTTGGAAACAGCATCAGGTCGCCGGCACCAAGACCAAGCCCACTGCGGTGGGTAAGCAAATCGGCAACGGTAAAATTATCGGAAACATAACTGTTGTACATGGTAAATTCAGGAATGATGCTCCTTACCTTTGTTTGCCACGTTATTTTGCCTTTATCAACCAAAATTGCCAGTGCGGCAGCAGTAAATGCTTTGGTGTTGGAAGCAATGGCAAATTGAGTGTGTTTGTTTACCCTGCTGCTTTTATCGTCAATGTTTCGCAGGCCAAACCCTTTGGCATAAATAATTTTGCCCTCTTTTACTACGCCCACAGCCACTCCGGGAACATGAAATTGTTCCATGGCCACAGAAACCAAACTGTCGATTTGAGAAGAGGTAATTTGAGCAATAAGAAAAGAGGCCTGAAAAAGCGAAAACACAATAACAAACCCTATAAAGATATTTTTTCGCATATTTTTTTTTGTGAATAAAGATAAACAAATCTTTGGGTTGAAGCTTAAGTTCAGGGCTAATTCCTATTTTGATGTGATAGTGATTTTGTTAAGCTAAAAAACTTTACCTGTTTTTTTTAACAACTCTTTACCAAAGTCCCGAAGGGATGCTATTTGAATAGCACCGGGTGAAGCCCGGT
>JALVAQ010000517.1 GCA_027011095.1 Bacteroidales bacterium | reverse complement strand
GGCATAATTTCACCTGTTGTACCAATTACCAGAAAAACATCGGCATTTTCGGCAGCGGCCAGCGATTTGCTGTAAGCTTCGGACGGAATGCCTTCGCCAAAGAAAATAAAGTCGGGTTTTACAAGTCCTCCGCACGCATCGCAAGTAACGGGCAATTTATCGAAATCGATTTCATGCATTAAAAACCGTTTGCTGCATTTGGTACAAACCAACTCGCGCGAATTACCATGAAATTCATAAACTTCGTTACTACCGGCCTCCTGATGCAGGTTATCGATGTTTTGGGTGATGATGTTTTTTAACAACCCCTGTTGCTCCATGGCTGCCAATACCAGGTGTGCACGATTGGGTTCGGCCTTTCCGAAAAAATCGTAGAAAATTTCTTTAATCACCTTCCACGACTCCAACGGGTTTGTATGAAAATAGTTAATATCCAGCACAATGGGATTGTACTTACTCCAAAGTCCTGTTGCTCCCCGAAAGGGTGGTATTCCGCTTTCAACGGATATGCCGGCACCGGTAAATGCCGTGGTATAGCGCGAATGTTTTAATAATTCAGCAGCCTCTTTTAAAAGCGAATCCATTGTTAATATGGAATTTTATTCTCTGTTTCAATCCACTCCTCAAACACCTTAACGGCATCTTCGCGCATTAGCTGAACCGACTGGAGTTGCCGCTGGTCTTTTGGCTTGGCAATTTCGGCATAAATAAACGAGTCGTCAAAATTGGCTTTGGCTGCATCATCCTTGGTGGCAGCGTAATAGAGTTTATCGATATGCGACCAGTAAATGGCTCCGAGGCACATGGGGCAAGGCTCGCAGCTGGCATAAATTTCGCATCCCGACAAATCGAAGGTGCCAAGATTTTTTGCAGCCTGGCGAATGGCCACAATTTCGGCATGGGCAGTAGGGTCGTTTTGCACCGTAACTTTATTACCTCCTTCTCCCACAATTTTTCCGTCTTTAACAACCACGGCGCCGAAAGGGCCACCGTTACTACTGTTAACATTATTGGCAGCCAAGCCGATGGCTCTGGCCATAAATGTTTTATTTTTTTCCATGGTAATGCCTTTTTCAATGTTCGGTCCATCGGCCTTGTTTTGCAGGCCTCGCCAAACTTTTGTTCAACAAATGTAAAAATTTTTTCCGTTCTATGGCAACTGCACCCAGTCTGCTTAAATGAGGCGTTTCCTGTTGGGCATCTATTAAATCGAAATCCCAGGCTAAAAGTTTGTCAACCAAATGCCAGAGCGCTACTTTTGAAGCATCGGAGACAAGATGAAACATCGACTCGCCAAAAAACACACCTCCCAACGAAACGCCGTACAACCCGCCAACAAGTTTACCGTCTAACCAACTTTCAACCGAATGCGCCAAACCCATATTGTGCAAAGCAATGTAGGCATCAACCATTTCGCCGGTAATCCAGGTACCCAATTCGTCGTTTTTGCGGGTGGAGGCGCAAAGGTTAATAACCTTATTAAACGCCACATCAAAAGTTACCTTAAACAGCCCCTTATTTACAGTTCTTCTTAAACTTTTGGTTCGTTTAAAATCTTTGGGAAACAGCACCATTCTGGGATTTGGCGACCACCACAAAATAGGTTCACCTTCGGAATACCACGGAAAAATACCGTTGGCATAGGCCTGAATAAGCCGCTTGGGTGTAAGGTCGCCCTCAATGGCAAGCAGTCCGTCTGCCCGTGCCAGCTCAGGGTCGGGAAAAAACGGCTCATCCGATAACAGATAAACCGGCATGGCTACCGTTTTATAAATTTGATGTTTTCTATTCTGTTTCCCACTTGAAGATTGAGTACATACATGCCCGGCGTCAGGTTATCAGCCAATTTAATACTGCCACCGGCATTAACCCTGCCGGATTGAAACGCTTTTCCCGACAAATCAACAATCTGATAGTTAACTTCTTTATTAACAGGTAGATTACTTACCTTTACATAATTAAGAACCGGATTGGGATAGATGGCCGGCTTCAACCTAAAAGTCTCATTAGAATTAATTCCGGTTACATCAAACCAAAAGGTAAAGTATCCGTCAGGAGCAGAAAGCGGATAGGTAATGGTGGTTCCGTTAATTTCGGTTGCATCAAGATAATAATGGATGGTATCGGTTAACTGAACATTTTCAATAATGCCGTAATGGGTGGGACAAACCAAATGCACCATGGTTTTTTGCCACGTGGTATCGTGGTTAAACCTGTAATGGAGCCACATATTATCAATAACATCATCGCCCGAAGCAAGGCAGTGAATGGTAAACTCCTCGCCCTGATACTCCTGAGCACCTTCCACTTTTTTGTGGTTGATTCTTAAAAAATGTTCCTGCGGGCGCTCCTTTGTAACAGTGTGAACGGCAGCGTGTAATACCGACAGTTTTCGGGCGTCAACCATCTTTACGGTCATTCCGTAGGTATTGTTTTTATATACGTAATATGCTGCCGAATCGTACTCAGAATTGCCATAGGAAGGGATAAGAATCAGATTGTTTAATATTAGCGCATTGGTATACGATCGCAGCTCTCCCGAAAGCGTTGTATCATATTTTCCGTTATCAAGCGGTGCAGCCATAACCCTGACTATTTTATAGGGTGCTTCGTAGGTATTTGTCAGATTTTGAATGGTTTGAACATTATTTTCAATAAGGAAATAATCGGGCAAGGTATCGGGAATTTCCGTTATCAGAATGGTTTCCGAATCAAGTAACTTAACAAACATATCGAGGCTTTTCATGGCTCCTCCCCCACTATGTTCAGGTGCCGTTAAAAATGTTACGTTTGAAACATTGTATATCGCTGAAATACGGGCGCTAACCTCCTGTTCGGATAACGGAAGATTTTCCTGCAACAGACCGGTTGAAGCAAAAAGGTTTTTCTCACCATCGGTAACAATATTTCCCGATTCAAAAGCGAGGTTGTATTGCACATAGTCAGCCTGCCAAAAATTTGCCAACTGATGGGGCACCGAATCGTCCTGCGGGCGGCTGTAGCCATCAAACAAAGGGTCGCCAAAATAGCGTACAAGGGTTTGATCGAAAACACCGTAACCCGTTACCGGCCCGTATTCTCTGATAAAAAAAGTATTGGTGTAGGCAGGCACAAACCCTATGTTATCAAAATTGTTTCCTGTTGCCATAAGAAAAGTACGAATGTCGTTGGTATCGGTTACCACCGAATCAGGATTATAAAGCAACCACACCTCACCGGAGGCAGCAGCCAGTCCGCTGATTTCAGCAATAACAGAATCCAACGAAGGGCTATAAGGCCATGTTAATATTACCCCATCGTTTTTTTCGTATTCGGCAGGAACGGTAATGGCCATTTGAGCGGTCACATTTAAGGCTGCCCCTAAAATTATTGCTATAAGAAAGGTTTTTATCATCTTATTTTGTGTTTATAAAATTGTTTACCGGCTTACTGTTAGTTGGTCCAACGAAAGAGTGACCTTTTCAATAACCTCATCAACTTCCTCATCGGTAATGGTTAATGGCGGTGCAATGCGAAAGCTTTGTTCATCAAACAAAAACTGATCGACAATAAGCTTGTTCATTTTAAGAAGGCTAACCATCCGCGAAGCTTCATACTCCTTTTTCAGCTCAACGCCCAACATCAAACCAATCCGGCGGATTTGAGCAACAGCTTTGTGGTTTTCCAACGATTGCTCTATCGTTTTTCCTTTTCTATCTGCTTTCTCCGGTAGATTTTCATCGAGGATAACCTGTAGGCTTGCCAGCGCAGCAGCAGCCGAAACCGGATGGCCACCAAAGGTGGTTATATGCCCCAGTACCGGATTAAACGTAAGCATGGCCATGTTTTTTTTCGATGAAACAAAAGCACCAATGGGCATGCCTCCTCCCATTCCTTTTGCCAGACATAAGATATCGGGAACGACCTCAAAATTCTCAAAGGCAAACAGTTTACCGGTTCTGCCAAAGCCCATTTGAACTTCATCAAAAACAAGCATGGTACCGGTTTCGTCACACCTTTTACGTAATGCTTTTAAATAACCGTTTTCAGGCAAAATAATTCCCGCTTCAGCCTGAACCGGCTCCACAATAACGCAGGCAGTATTTTCCGATATCAGGTTCAAGTCCGCTATACTGTTAAAATTTATAAATCTGATACCGGGCAGCAAAGGCCTAAAAGCATATTTCATCTCTTCGTTGCCCAGCACGCTTAAGGCACCGTGTGTGCTGCCATGATAGGCGTTGTTGAATGAAACGATTTCTGTTTTTCCGGTAACCCTTTTGGCAAGCTTTAAAGCCCCTTCGATGGCTTCGCTGCCGGAATTTACAAAGAATACGCTATCCAGTGAAGCCGGAAGATTTTCGGTTAACAAAGCAGCCATTTTTACCTGTGGTGACTGTATATATTTACCGTAAACCATTAAATGCATATAGTTATCAAGCTGATTTTTAACAGCCTCAACTACTTTTGGGTGCAGATGTCCCACGTTGCTTACCGAAACACCTGACACCAGGTCGATGTATTTTTCTCCGGTGTCGGTAAAAAGATATATTCCTTTGGCTTTAACCACCTCTAAAGCTTCCGTGTCGATGGAAGGCAAAGCCACATGCTGAAAAAACAGCTGACGGTTTGTAAGTTGCATAAACTTTATTTTTTGCAAAAATAGCTAAAAGTGCAACAGGAAATTTGCAGGGTTGCTTTTGGCATATTGAACTTGTTTAAAGTCTTTTATTTGAACTACCATTAAAATATTGTAAGCCAGAAAAGTGAATATCTTTTTTTAAACCCACCCCTGCACCCCTCCAAGGAGGGGAATTACCCACCCCTTTATCCCCTCCGAGGAGGGGAATAAT
>JALVAQ010000516.1 GCA_027011095.1 Bacteroidales bacterium | reverse complement strand
GAAACGGAAAAGCAGGTAATACAAAATAAAATTATTGAGTGGTTATTTATTTACCTTTGCAGAATGTAAAACCAATTAAATAAAATACGAATGAAAAGAGTTAACAAATTTTATCTGCTAATGGCACTGATTGTGCTTCCCGGTTTTTTTGCAACTACCTACGCTCAAAAGGCTATTATGCTTCAATATCACCTTAAAAACGGTGATAAATTCAGCTCTTCCATGGCTATGAATCAGGAAATTGATATGGAGGTGCAGGGGCAGTCGATGGTGATAAATCAGGATATGAATTTTGAGTTTGGATATTTGGTGTCGGATGTGGTGGCTGACAGTTTTAACCTTCACACAACCATCAATGCCATTAAAATGACCCAGACGATGATGGGAATGGAAATAAAGTATGATTCTCGTGATTCATCAACCTTTAACAACCCCACTTTGGGAACACAAATTTCTGACCAGATGAATAAGCTCATTGACAAGGAAATTACTACAACCAACAGTATTAATGGTACCGTGGGGAGTGTTGATTTGGGGGCTATTGGCGCTGATAATGCAATGGCCGGAAACATGAAAAGTAGTTTTAGCCAGGCTGTATATCCCAATCACAAAGTTAAGGTGGGCGAATCGTGGGACAACGATATTACCACCAACGGTATGGCTGAAATGAAGATGCATATTACTTACACCCTTACCAAAGCAACCAGAAAACAGGCTTTTATTGACGTTAAAGGAACCATAACCTCACCCGATGAAACTGCCAGGTTAAAAGGAACCTTAACAGGGGAAATGACTGTGGACAGAAAAACCGGATGGGTTACCCATTCAACTTTTGATCAGGATATTGATATGCAGATGGAGCAGCAGGGAATGAGTTTTCCGGCTACCGTTTCAGGTACCTACGAAATTACTTCGCACAAGGTGAAATAAACAGGCAAACATTTACTTGTTAAATCCATTTTACCAGTGGAAAATCCATCCGGTACGCTAATAATTTGTGCTTTGGATAAATCCTGAAAGCGTAATCATAAACGCCGGGTTGTTTTAGTGGGAATTCAATGGCATAGCGGGCAATGTTGTTTTTAAATTCACGCGGAATGAGCGGAAGGCGGTATTTTATCTCTTCAATATCGCCATTGGTACGATTTCCGGCAATTATCTCAACACCAATATCCTCCATGTTAAGGCCGGGAATTTTCAGGTCAACTTCCGCAATAAAGTGTTTACCAAAGTCAATGGGTTCCGAATCGGAATCGGGAATAATCAGCCTTTCCACGCTAATTTTATCCCATGCCGACAGCACTTTCCATTTCCAACGGGTTAACTCTTTGGCGTTTTTAAAATGGTCTTCCGTAAACGTTTTACCGTTTTCTTTTAATTTATTGTAATACTTTTCATAATAGTCGTCCAACATGCGCTGCATGGTAAAACGGGGTGTAATGCCGGCAATGGTATTTTTAATGTGTGTTACCCAGGTTTCGGGGATATCTTCTTTGTTACGTGTGTAATAAGCATCGGTTATCTCGGTTTCAAGAAAATTGTAAATAACTTCGGAGTCAAGCTCATCCTGCATATGTTGGTCAAGATAGGTTTTCGCCTCTTCAATGGCCCAGCCTGCTCCGGGTTTGTAGCCTTCGGCCCACCAGCCGTCAAGCACACTAAAGTTTAAAACCCCGTTCATAATGGCTTTTTCGCCACTGGTACCCGATGCTTCCAAAGGCCGGGTGGGGGTGTTCAGCCACACATCAACGCCACTTGTCAGGAGTTTGCCGATGGTTATGTTGTAATTTTCGAGGAACAGTATTTTTCCGGTAAATTGTGGCATGCGCGATATTTCAATGATTCTTTTTATCAAATCCTGGCCGGCACCGTCGGCAGGGTGTGCTTTACCGGCAAAGATAAATATCACGGGCCGTGCTGCGTTGTTTACAATTTTTTCTAACCTGTCGAGGTTTGTAAACAGCAGGTGTGCCCTTTTGTAGGTGGCAAATCTGCGGGCAAAACCTATTATCAAGGTGTTTTTGTTAAGGCCTGATAACGAGTTGATAATCTGCTTGGGGTTCTCCTGCCTGTAGGTGAGGTCGGTTTTAAGTTTTGCTTTCACCTTTTCAATCATGCCCTCTTTTACCGTTTGCCGTATTTTCCATACTTCGCTGTCGGGTAGGTTATAAATATTTTCCCAATATTTTTGGTTTGCCTGATCAAAAACAAACTCCTTCCCAAAGGTTTTCTCGTAGGCCTCCTGCCACAGCTTATCTGTCCAGGTAAAATAGTGTACACCGTTGGTAACATAGCCTATATGTAGCTCTTCGGGGTAGTAGCCGGGATAAAGTTTTTGAAACATATCGCGCGAAACTTTTCCATGGATACGGCTCACACCGTTTACCTCTTGTGAGAGGTTGGTGGCCAGCACACTCATCGAGAATTGTTCGCCGGAATCGTTGGGGTTAAAGCGCCCAAGGCCGATAAACTTTTCCCAACTGATGTTTAAGTGGTTGGTAAAGTGCGACAGATAGGCTCTTACAAGGTGTTCTTCAAAGGTGTCGTGACCTGCGGGAACCGGTGTGTGTGTAGTGAAAAGAGTGGAAGACCTGACAACCTCTCTGGCTGTTTCAAAGTCAAGCTTATACTTGTCCATCAGGTTTTTAACCCTTTCGAGGCCGATAAAGGCCGAGTGTCCTTCGTTGCTGTGAAAAACTTCCGGGTTTTTGTTTAGCTGCTCTATCAGTCTGATACCACCCAGCCCCAGCAGCATCTCCTGTTTAAGCCGGTGTTCGCGGTCGCCGCCATACAAATGATGGGTCAGGGTACGGTCTTCCGGATTGTTTTCTTCAATATCGGTATCAAGCAGATAAAGCGGAATACGACCCACATTTACCTGCCATGCTTTGGCTAAAACATTTCTGCCGGGCAAGGCTATTTTAACGGTAATCCATTTGCCGTTGGCGTTTCTAACCGGAATCAGCGGAAGCTGCGTAAACTTTTGCGGAATGCTTTCAGCTGTTTGGTCGCCACCATAGGTAATCTTTTGTTTGAAGTAGCCATAGCGGTAAAGCAACCCCACAGCCATAAAGTTTTTGTTGGAGTCAGAAGCCTGTTTTAAATAGTCCCCCGCCAAAATACCCAGTCCGCCGGAGTAAATTTTCAGGCTGACATGCAAGCCATATTCCATACTAAAGTATGCAATGGCTGTTTCGTCCTGTTTCTCCTTTTCGGCCATGTAAGCTTGAAATGTGTTGTAAACCGACTCTAAATCAGCCATAAACACAGGGTTGTTCATCAGTTTTTTATGGTCGGCTGACGAGAGTTGCTCCAGCAGTTTAACAGGGTTGTGTTCAAGTGCTTCCCATCGGTCGGGAAGGATGGAAGCAAAAAGCCCGGTGGCCTGAGTATTCCACGACCACCATAAATTGTATGCCAATTCTTTAAGTGGTTTTAATTTTTCCGGCAGTACCGGTTTAATCAGAATCTTCTTCCATTGTGGGCGGTCTTTTTGAATTGAAACATCCACCTGCCTTGTTTGTGGCATGTGCGAAGGAACCTGTCGTACACCTCTTGCCGATGCTTTGGAAACGGCATGCGACCAGGCAGTAAAATAATGTTTTACAAGTTTGTTCCACAGCAGTCGTTTTGTAATGGCTTCGGCCTCTTTTTTCGTGTCGGTGTTGGTACCCGACAAAAGGTGATGTAAAAGTGCTGTTTTGATATCTTTGATGGAAAGTTCATCTTTTCCCTCCCGGCGGTTGATAACTGTTACAGCGTTGTGTTTTACTTTGTAATGTTTTGTTATCCAGTCGCCAAAACCAGCTACCGAAGTGGTGATGGTTGGTATTTTAAAGGCGATGCTTTCCATGGGAGTATAACCCCAGGGTTCGTAATAGGAGGGGAATACCGACAGGTCGAAACCGATGAGGAAATCATAGTAGGAGAAGTTTAAAAGTCCATCGTTACCATCTAAATAAGCCGGTAAAAAGATGAGCGTAACCTGTTCATTAGGAGTATTGTTTAATCCGCTGTTTGCAGCTTCACGCAAAATGGGGTCTTCATCGGGGTTCCAAAGGAAATGAGTAAGGTATTTGTCGGTTCCTTCGGGTATTTTACCGGCGGTAAAGGTACTGTTTACTTCTCCGTGGCCTGCAGGAACAGCAATAAAGGCTACGATATCTTTTTTAGATGCTTTGTCGCGGTTAATCTCTCCTAAGGTTTTGATAAACAAGTCGATGCCTTTGTTGCGAAACTCGTAGCGTCCGCTGTTAATAACAAGGAATGTGTCGTCGGAAAAAGTTTTTCCGGTTAGTTTTGAAGCGATATCGAGTGCTTTTGCCCTTGCCTTCAGTCGTTTTTCGTTGTAAGTTTTTCCCTTGGGGATAAAGTGCTCGTCAAAACCGTTGATGGTAATTTCATCGGGTTTTTTATTGTAAAACTGTTTACATTCCAGTGCGGTAATGTTGCTCACCGTAGTAAACGAGTCGGCTTGTTGTGCGGCGAGGGTTTCCAAAGAGTTTTTGCTGCGTACATTAAACTTTTCGGCCATTTTAGCGGCATCGTAGCTTTTAAGATTTTCGTAGAGCGGATATCCGTTTCCTGCAATTGACCTGCCGAGCATGGTGGCATGGGTGGTAAAGGTTGTGCCTACCTGCGGTGCCGACTCTTTTAAATAGAGAATCCCGGAAGCGGTCATCCATTCGTGAAAATGGGCAACAGTGGTTAACTCGTTGTTGTTGCGGTATTTGGTAAGACTTTGAACCACCTGACCGGCAGCGTAACCAAACATAGCTGACTCGATATAGTCCCACTGGCCGTGCAATGAGTCCAGTTGAAAGCTTTCCCAAAGGTGGGTAAAAATTTCATCCTTTTTACTGTATAACGGGGTAAAATCGATAAGGATTACCAGTGGCTTTCCGGCAATATTCCAACGTCCGGTTCTTACTTTCAGGCCTTCTTTCCATGCAATTGCTTTCCACTCGCTCAGCAGCTCAGGCTCTTCAATAAAATCGGGGTTTGGCGTTGTTTCCTTCCAAACATCAGGTCCCAACAGGATGTAGTTGTCATCGTATTGCTCCTGAATAACTTTTGCTTTGGAGGCAAGAACGGTGTAAATACCGCCAATTTTGTTGCAAATTTCCCAGCTTATTTCAAATACAAAATCCGGTTTCATATATTTTTTGTCTTTTTATTTCAAACTTATTTATTGTTTTAACCTCGCGCCGTTATAGCAATCGGTTAAAGTATTCAATCACGCAAAACCCGGGCATGTAAATGATGTCCGGGATAATGCAAATGCTATTTAACAAAAGGTTACTTTTTAAAAAGCTCTTTCAGTTTTGCTTCAACGGCTTTTTGATACTTTTTGAGGTCGGCCTTTTTAATGTTGCCGAGTTCCTGTTGAAGCTCATCGTAGGTTTTTCGTGCTTTTTTGTTGAGGTTTGGAATCACCTTTTCCTTTACCTCGTTGCCCGCTTCTTTCAGGGCAATGGTTAACTCGTTAATATCAACCTCTTTAATTAGCTTTTTAACCGCGGCATTCGACATGTCTTTTATGTCGTCAAGCTTTATGTTCTTACTTTGATTGATGGTTTTTTTAACGCGTTTTTTCGATGATTTTATTTTCTTTTCTGCCACATCTTCCACTTTATCCATCAATTTTCCTGCTATCTCTTTAAGGTCTTTCATGTCCTCAGTATCTGTGCCGCATGCTGCGTTAACGCGGATGATGAAATCGGAAAGCACATTCATAAAGTTGATGAAAGCATCGTAGGGTGTACCATACGGGTTAAAATATTTATGAACATCGCCATCGGAAAACCATTTGGTACACATGTAATAAAAATGGTCGGAAGTTTGCAGCAACAGCCAGTCGTGTTTAATCTGGTCATCATCGCAATTCTTTATTTTCTCCTCAAGCATATAGAGTTTGTCAAATGCTTCATCCTGAAGGTCGTTACCAAGCCAGGCGGTAAGGTCGCGCTCTTCGTCGGCCCACGAAATGGGATATGGAACGTGAATGGAACCCACCGGTTGCAAAGTTTCGGACACTTCGGAAGGGGTGTTGAAAGTATAGTTTGAATGCGAGAAAACTCGCCCCGGTAATGCTTTCATAAAATCAAAAATTCCCGTTTCGGCCCATTGGTGTTCGCCAAATGTTTCGTAATCCATAAACAGGTTTACCACCTCTTCTTTTTGGTCGATGTTGTTTAGCCAATCCACAAACTTTTCGGTTGTAAGCGGCCACTCGCCCCAGCTTTGCTGCGAGAACCTAAAGGCAATGTCGTCGCTAAGCTGAAAGTTTTTAAGCAACAGTTTAAGCTTTGGATTGATGGCATTGGTATAGGCGTAATTGGGGCTTCGCCATCCCAACACGTGCTTGGCTCCTTCGGTGAGCATGGTTTTGTAGCCCATATCGGCCACCATGGCACCTATTTCATCGGAGTAGATAAGCTCGGTATTACGGAAGGTAGTGGGTTCAACGCCAAAGTATTGCTTGATTTTATCCGATTGAATTTTAACCTGTTTTTCAAACTCTTCCTTGCTTTTTAAGGCCGCTAAGGAGTGCGAATAGGTTTCGGCCAGAAACTCAACATTGCCTGTGTCGGCAAGGCGTTTGAAGCTGTCCAGCACATCGGGAGCATATTCGGCAAACTGATCGAGTGCCACGCCCGAAATGGAAAAGCTGACCTTAAAGGCAGACCCGTATTCGTTTATCAGGTCGAGCAGCAGCGCATTCATGGGCAGGTAGTTTTTATCGGCTACACGGCGCATAATAAAGCTGTTGTTAAAAGTATCGAAGTAATCGTGTTTTTCGCCAATATCGAAAAAGCGATAGTTGCGAAGGCGGTAGGGTTGATGTACCTGAAAATAAAAACAAATGGATCTCATATTTTTAATTTTATTATTTCTTGTTTATTAAATGATTGATTCGTAAACAGCTTTAACTTTTAAGGCTGCATTTTCCCACTTGAGGCCTTCTACCTCTTTTTTGCCCAGTTTTCTGAACATGGTCGAAATCCCCTGGTAGTGTATTAGTCCATAAATGGCGTCGGCCATTCCATCTATATCCCAAAAGTCGATTTTCAGGGCATGTACCAGCACTTCGGCCACCCCCGATTGTTTGGATATTACCACCGGCACACTGGAGCGCATGGCTTCCAGCGGAACGATGCCGAAAGGCTCGGAAACGGAGGGCATCACAAAAACATCGCTCATCGAAAATACCCTGTTCACATCGTTGCCTTTTAAAAAGCCTGTAAAATGAAACTTATCCGCAATGCGAAGGTGTGCCACCCGCTCAATCATGCGGTTTAGCATATCACCTGAGCCGGCCATAACAAACCTGACATCAGGGTCTTTTTGTAAAATTTTATGGGCAGCCTCAATAAAATATTCGGGGCCTTTTTGCATGGTAATTCTTCCTAAAAAGGTTACCAGTTTTTCTTTGTACGGCTTTTTAATGTTTTTTACATCTTGCAGCATGGAGTGGTCAACAGCATTGTGAACGGTGATTACCTTGTCAGGGTTGATGCCGTACTTGTTGATGACGATGTTTCGTGTAAGGTTGCTAACGGTTATTACCCTGTCGGCTTCCATCATTCCTTCGCGTTCAATTTCGTAAACCTGTTGGTTGATGTTTTCACCTGAACGGTCAAACTCCGTGGCATGCATGTGCACAATTAGCGGTTTACCGGATGTTTTTTTGGCTGCAATTCCGGCGGGATAAGTAAGCCAGTCGTGGGCATGAATAACATCGAAGTTTTCTTTAGCCGCCAGCCCTGAAGCTATCAGCGCATAACGCGATACCTCTTCCATCAGGTTTAGCCCATAGTTGCCTGAAAATTCGTAATGTTTCGAGAATACATTGCTGGTAAATGATTCGCCGGTTTTTTTGTTCTCTTCGTAAGTTCTTTTGTATTCCTGCGGGTCAACGTAAGGGATGATGTTGGAGCCTACTTCCATGTATTTAATGTGGCTCCAAAACTCTTTGTATTCCTCGTCGGTAATATCGAAAGGAACATTGCTGGCGTTAACGAGCTTTACAGCCTGTTGGTCTTCGTCGCCATAGGCTTTTGGAACGACAAAAATTACATCCACGTTGTGTTTGGACAGCCCTTTAGTCAATCCGAAGCAAGCTGTGCCAAGGCCTCCTGTTATGTGAGGCGGGAATTCCCAACCGAACATTAATACTCTCATACTTTATCTATTTATTATCTAACATCCACTTAATACGTAACAATTCGGCCACGCTCCATGCCTGAGAGATAGCTCCTCCGGCGGCAAATGGCGGGTCGCCGTTATAAATCTCCGAAACGGTGCCGATTCCGGCTTCCGACATCTCTTCTTCAAAGGCATTGTAGTGCTTTTTAATCAGTGCTTTTCCTTCGTCGCCATGCAGCCTTAGGTAGGCATCGGCAAAGGCTCCCAACAGCCATGGCCATGCAACTCCCTGATGATATGATAAATCGCGTGAAACCTCATCTCCTTTGTAAGTACCTTTGTACGAAGGGTTTTTAGGCGATAAAGTACGCAGTCCGCGTGGGGTTAGCAGTTCGTTTTTTACCATTTCAACTACCATGGTTTGTCTGGTTTTATCAAGCGGACTGTTGGGAACGGCTACGGCAAAAATTTGATTAGGCCGCACAGCCATGTCTTTATAGTCGCCATCCACATAGTCGGCAAGGTAACCCGTTTCGTTATTCCAGAAAACTTTGTTAAAGTTGTCTTTAATAATTTCAGGCCATTTTTTCCATTTTGAAACAAAGGTTGTGTCGCCGGCTTTTTCGGCCAGTTCGAGGCTGAAAACAACTGCATCGTACCATAAGGCATTAACCTCAACAGCATAACCCGTACGGGGAGTGGTGGGTTTGCCATTGATAACGGTGTCCATCCAGGTAAGTGCTTTACCCTTTTCGCCGGCCCAAATTAGTCCGTTGTCGTGCATTTTTATGTTATGATGCGTGCCCCGTTTAAAGGCATTTAAAATTTGTTTCATGGGCTTGCCGTAATCGCGCCAGATGGTGTTGGTTTTACCCTTCATGATGCTGTATTGATGCAGTGCCCAAAAGAACCACAACGAAGAGTCAACGCTGTCGAACGATGCATCTTTACCATGGCCGACATTGGGAAACAGTCCGTCTTTCATTTGGCTAATCATGGTTTTTAAAACCTCCTTAAAGCTTTTTTCGTCGTTGCGGGTAAGCGTTAACCCGGGCAGCGAAATAAAGGTGTCGCGTCCCCAGCGGCCAAACCATGGGTAGCCGGCCATAATCATGGTTTTGTTTTCCTGTTTAACGATAAACTCTTCGGCAGCGTTAAGCAGACAGTTTTCAAAGCTGTTGCGAGGTGTTCTCTTTTTTATTTCGGAAGTAAATTGCCGTTTAAAATAAGAAGGAGTCTCTTCTTTCAACCCTGCAGAAATTACGATGGAGTCGCCTTTTTTCATTTCCACCTCAAAATGGCCGGGCACATAAAGGTCTTCGGTAAAGGGGTAGCCTCTTTCCTGTTCTCTTATATATTCGATGTTGTAGTGCCAGTCGGGAACGTGCGTGTATTTTGGCTTTGATGAAAACTGCATATATACTCTTGAGTACCCTTTGTACATCTGCCAGCTGATGCCGTTTTTTATCTCGCGGTAGCGGGTGTCAACCCAGGTGCTTGCCGTTGAAAGTGAGTGGGTGTTGCGATAGGCCAAAAAGGGGCTTACTTTTAAAGTTACCTTATTTTGGGCATCTTCGAGGGTGTAACGAATTAAAATACGGTCTTCGTTTTTTGAAAAGATAAATTCCTTCACAAAAACAATTTGGCCCAGGCGATAGGTAATTTTTGGATTGGGGTCCGATTCAAAATCGCGGATGTATTTATGCCCCTTCGGAAAAATGACTCCTCCGGCAAACATGCGGGCGCTGATGTGAAAATCGTAGTTGTTGGAAGTGATGGTTTCGTCGAGTGTTGACAGCAGAACATGGTTTTTGTCATCAATAAGTGGTTGTGGTACAATAAGTAAACCGTGATACTTCCGTGTGTTGGTGTTGATAATAGTGGAGCTGGCATAGCTGCCCGCCCGGTTGGTTCTTAACAATTCCTTCGACAATGAATATTGAAGGTTGATTAATTGTGTTTTGTCAAAATGTATGTAGCTCATATCCTCTCTTTTTCGTGTCTTTATCCAAACTTTTAAATCGCTGCAAAGATAATTAAATCAGGCGATTTAATTGTTTGACACCATCATATTTTAGAAAGGTTAACAATTAGTTAACACTTCTTCGTTTTGAGGATTTTTAAATGTGTGTAAACAAACGTTTGCACCTTAATTTTGGTTATTATTGTCAGAAAATCGTAAACAGATGAATAAATTATTGATAATTGTATTGACAGCTTGTTTTTTTGTACTAACCTCCCAGGCACAACCCAATAAAAAAATACCCCTCGACCATTCGGTTTACGATGGTTGGAAAGCAATGAAACATCAGGTTATATCAAACGATGGCCAATGGCTCGGCTATGAAATTGACCCTCAGCAGGGCGATGGTTTTTTGTATGTTTATAACGTTGATAAAGAATATGTTGATTCTGTACCAAGAGCAACCCGCCCGGTGTTTTCACCGCTGAATAACTGGATTGCTTACACCATAAAACCGCAGTTTGACACGGTTCGAAAGGCAAAGCTTAAAAAGGTAAAAAAGGATAAGATGCCCAAAGATTCCATTGGAATCCGGATTTTAAAAACCGGCAGGGAGATTAAATTCAGTGGTTTAAAAAGTTATAAAACTGCCAAAACCAATTCGGGATGGCTTGCCATATACCTCGAAAATATTAAACCGCCCAAGGATACGGTGGCTGATACTACCAAACAGGCAAAGAAAAAGCCAAAGGATAAATTTTATAAAAAAACAGGCAGGCTGCTTTTACTAAATCCCATTGAAGGCGATTCGGTACTTTTTACTCATGTTAGCAAATACGCTTTTTCGGAAAACGGTGCGACCTGTGCCATGATACAGCTTTCGGGCGACAGTATTGATTCTGTAAGGGTTTCGTTGTTTAATACACGCAACGGGAAACTTGTTGATCTGTATTATAATGCGGGTGTTTCCAAAAATATTTCGTTGGATAAGCAGGGTAAACAGGTAGCTTTTACGTTGTCGCACGACACAATCAAAAACAAGGCTTTTGGCTTGTTTTATTACGATGTACAAAAAAAGAGGCTAACAGATGTTTCGGGAGTTGATTTTAATAATCTGCACAAAGACTGGTCGGTGAGTACCCATGGCTCCATATTTTTTAATGATAAGGGCGATGAGCTTTACTTTGGGCAGGCACCCAAACCTAAGCCCGAACCTAAAGATACCCTTACCAAAGATGAAAAAGTTAGCGTTGACATCTGGACCTGGCACGATGATTATTTGCAGCCCATGCAAAAACTGCGGAAAAAATCGGAGCTAAACCGGAGTTACACAACGGTTTTTTATCCTAAAAACAAAAAGGTGGTTCAGCTTGAAAATATAAACCTGGAATCGGTATCCATCAATAAAAAAGCTGCCGGAAAATTTTCGTTGGGATACAATAACAAGCCCTATCGGATAATGACTTCCTGGAATGCCCATTGGTATAAAGATGTTTGGTTGGTGAACCGTGAAACCGGTAGCAGCAAGCTGATTTTGAAAAAATGTGATTCGCAGGTATTGTTATCACCCAACCAAAAGTTTGTTTTGTGGTATAACAGGCAGGACAGCAGTTGGAACAGCTACAATATTCAATCGGAAAGAAATAGTAACCTTTCAAAAAACATTCATGCCGCATTTTACGATGTTTTAAACGACCTCCCCATTGCTGCCAATCCGTATGGCTTTGCCGGATGGACCAAAAAGGGTGAGGCTGTGGTTTACGACCGTTATGACTTGTGGCTGCTTGACCCGGCAGGAAAACAAAAACCCGTAAACCTGACCGGTTTTTATGGAAGAAAAAACAAAATTGTTTTTCGTTACGAGAAATTAGACAGAGAAGCACAGTTTTTACCGGATGATATGATGCTTTCGGCTTTTAACGATGTTAACAAGCAGGCCGGATTTTTTAGTTTGAACAGGGCAACAGGCTCATTGCAAAAGCTTGTTCTGGACGACTTTATGTACCGCAGTGTTAAGAAGGCCAAAAATGCCAATAAAATATGCTGGACAAAACAATCGTTTGAGGTGTATCCTGATTTGTGGGTGAGCAATGGTAGTTTTGAGGATGCAAAAAAAGTATCCAATGCCAACCCACAGCAAAAAAAGTATCTGTGGGGAACGGTGGAGCTGGTTAACTGGGTATCGTTTGATGGCGATTCCTTGCAGGGGCTGCTATACAAACCCGAAAATTTTGACCCTTCTAAAAAGTATCCCATGCTGGTCTATTTTTACGAAAGGTATTCCAATTCGTTGCATCGCCATTATGTTCCAAAGCCCATCAGGTCGGTTATCAATTTTACCTATTACCTAAGTAACGGGTACATGATTTTTATTCCCGATATTAAGTACAAAACAGGATATCCCGGGCCATCGGCATTTAACTGCATAGTCAGCGGCACGCAAGCCATGTGCGACCGGTATGCTTATATCGACCGCAGCAAGCTTGGCATTCAAGGCCAAAGCTGGGGAGGCTACCAGACCGCTTACCTTGTAACTCAAACCGATATGTTTGCTGCTGCCGAAGCAGGTGCACCGGTAAGTAATATGACGAGTGCTTACGGTGGTATTCGCTGGGGTTCGGGTATGAGCAGGGCTTTCCAGTACGAACAAACGCAAAGCCGTATTGGGGGCGACCTATGGGATAAATTACCACTGTACATGCTCAACTCGCCGCTGTTTTTTGTACCCCGCGTAAACACGCCGCTATTAATTATGCACAACGACAACGATGGAGCCGTGCCGTGGTATCAGGGTATCGAATATTTTAACGCTTTGCGGCGATTGCGGAAGCCTGTTTGGATGCTGGTTTATAACGGTGCACCACATAATTTAAAACGCCGTGCCGACGAAAAAGATTTAACCCGCCGTATGCAGCAGTTTTTCGATTTTTACCTGAAGGGCGCCAGGGAGCCTGTATGGATGAAAAAGGGCATTCCGGCCACTAAAAAAGGTAAAGAGTTTGGTTTTGGGTTCGAGTAAAATACGGGACATCCAAAATAATAATCTATCATATCAAAATAGGAATTAACCTAAAATACGATTACGGTTTAACAATAGTTTCTTTTCAGGCAACCCTCAGGTAGTTGTACTGTCTTACTAATTAGAAACAACCGAATGACGCAAGAGCAAATTGTAGAAAAGTGCAGGGCGGGTGACAAACAGGCCTTTGCATTATTGTATAAAATGCATGCTCCCAAAATGCTGGGAGTGTGCATCCGCTATGCCAAAACACGCGAAGAGGCAGAAGATATGTTGCAGGAAGGGTTTGTTAAGTTGTTTCAAAAGATAAACAGTTTTAAAGCAACCGGTTCGTTTGAAGGTTGGATGCGAAGGGTAATTGTTAATACGGCCATCAACTATTATAAGTCGCAGATGAAACACAATCAGACAATAAATGTTGATAACAACGATTTAAGCTTTATTAAAGATGAACCGGACGATGACCTTGCAACATCGCCGGTGCCTCAGAAAGTGTTGCTGGAGATGATTCAACAGTTGCCCGATGGCTATAAGATGGTTTTTAACCTTTATGTGCTGGATGGGTATATGCATCATGAGATTGCAAAGATTTTAAACATATCCGAAAACACATCAAAATCGCAATTGTCCAAAGCGCGGAGAATGCTTAGGGCAAAAGTGGAAGCGTATAAAATGCAATATAGTTATGTATAAAACAGTCTTGTAAAAGACAGAAAGATAATTTGATATGAAAGAAAATAATAACATAGATAACCTGTTTAAGGATAATCTCGACAATTTGGAGATGATGCCTTCGGAACGGGTTTGGAATGGTGTTGAAGGCACACTGTTTCCGCCTGTACAGCCCGGGCCGGTTTACCGGTGGCGGTGGGCTTTAGTGGCATTGTTGCTGCTACTGTTTAGCGTTGGAGGATGGTATTTGTTTTTTCATCAAAACGAGAGCAGCAACAGCATTACAACCGAACATTTAAACCAGTCAGATTACAACGTTGCCAGGCCTTCGGATAACGTAACCAATCATCAAAATGTTAAAGAAAACAGAGCCAATGAGCCTGCTTTAGAACAGTCAACAATTACGGATAAAAGCGGTTACAGCGTTAAACAACATCATGTTTCAAAACAGCAATCTCTAACTGCACATCAAAAATCTTTACCTGAAACCGGATTCAATAATAACACAACCTCCGGCTTAAAACAAAATTTTCGTGAGCAAAGCAACGCGCCTGAAACAATACCTTCTGTCAGTATCTTTTCGCTAACTTCATTGCCCGTTGATGATAGGATGCAACCACAGCACGAAATACTTTCTGTTAATCAATATATTAAAAAAAGAGCCTTTTTACATTATTATACAGGTGCCGGTGCCGAAGCAGGAATGGTTTACTATCCCGCCACGCAGGATATGTTTACCTATGCAGCCGATGTTTCGGTTGGGCTTAAAGCCGGTAAGTTTTATGTTGAAACAGGTGTTGGATACCGTTTTATGCAAGAACGCGGGAGTTATAAAATAGATTTTAAAACACAGGACAGTGTGGGCTATTACAACAAAGTTACCTCCTTTGAAATCAATCCTCAGGATCCCGATAAAATTATTTTAAACTATAAAAAAACAACGGTTTTCGATTCAGTTGCGCATGTTGCCTATACCGCTCCGTTGTTTAAATATGACTATTTTACAATTCCGTTAAAAATAGGATACAGGGTGTTTAACAGGAAAAATTTATTTGTAGCTTTGGAAACCGGATTGGAATACAGTCGGCTAATGCGCTCTTTTATTCCTGAGTCGGGATTTTATTTTGAAGGCTCCGGAGATGTGAAAATAATTAACAAAACCCCCGACAGAGTTGTCAATAACTGGAAATACCTGTTTTCGGTACGCGTTGGGATAAAGTTGGCCAAAAGCATTACTTTGATGGTTCAGCCCGAATTTAGTAAATATGCCAACTCAATTTATAAAACCGGAAACAATTACAGCAATGTAAAACCTTATATGATGAACTTACGCGCAGGAATTTATTACGATTTTTAAAAGCCGGATTATGAGTGCAATAAAAAAAATATCAGCTTTAATTTTTCTTCTGATAATGGTTTCGGAGATGCTTTTTGCAAATAAAGAAACCGTTGTTTTTACCGGACAAATAACAAGCGACTTACAACAGCAGCCCGTTGCCTTTTATCCCGTGTTTATTACGTCAGGCGACGACTCAACAGAATATGTTATGGCCGTTACAAACGAAAACGGAGTTTATTTTGAAGAGGTGGAAATTGATTCAGGTACCGTATATGTTGTTTCTGTTTACGATTGCGAGGGAGTTGAATATTTTAAGGAATTTGATATTGTTGACAGTGTTAACGTTGCTGATTTTAACATATGCGTATCGCCTGAAAACTGT
>JALVAQ010000515.1 GCA_027011095.1 Bacteroidales bacterium | reverse complement strand
ACATATGATAGTGTTGATAAATTAACTGGAATTTCCTATTTTTACAAGCGTTTCCACTAAAAACAAGAAATATTATGAGTACAACAGTTAAAAGAAGCAACATTTATTTCAATCCCGATTCTGCGCGCATTATTGCACGGTTTTTCTTTCCCGGCCCCGATTCGAGGGTAATATCCATTGTTGACAAACTTTTAAAAATGCCTGAAAAAATGGCCGCATTGGTTTTGAACCAGACTTTGCGTGAGTTTTCATCGCGCCATCGAAATATATCATCGGTTTATACAAGGCATTACGAAAGGGTTTGTGATATAATGCGTGGAAAGATTGAAGGATTAACGGAAGCTTCTGATATAAAAAAGCTGTTAATCGGAGCCTACTTCACCAGTGAATATTCCATTGAAAGCGCTGCCTTTTTCAACCCTTCCATGGTAGAAGACCCCGACCAGACCGGATTGCAGGAGGGACAAAAAAGGGTGATTATAAGTTTCAGAGCTACAGGCGAAGGACACATATCATCCATTGTATTTAGAGGAGGAGTACTTGATAAAGATAACAAACTCACCATGTTACCTCGCGGCACGTTAGTTAACGAAGCTGAAAAAATAAAGAATGTCGTTTATCAAAAGGAGCGCTTTATCAGTAAACTTTCCGATATGGATATTGATGATAAATTGATTCATGCCGTGATGGATAAACTCAGGTTTGAATTCGACTACAACGAGCTTAATAACGCCATCAAACAGACTATTAATGAAATTGAGCCAAACGATGCTGAACAAAGCATGATACAATCCATACAATACCTTGCCGATTCGCACTATTCCATTACTTTTTCATTTGACACCTCCATTTCAGAGCGGGTGATTTTTCCCATTGCCTCTGCCGAAAGCAACGGCATTGAGGATGCCCGTTTTGTTAAATTTACCGAAGACAATGGAAGCGTAACCTATTACGCAACATACACCGCTTACAATGGGCACACTATTATGCCCAAACTTATCGAAACCAAAGATTTTTATCACTTTAAATTTATGCCTATTTACGGTGAAAACGCCCAAAATAAAGGAATGGCACTTTTCCCAAGAAAGATTAACGGAAAATACGCCATGCTTTCAAGATTGGATGGCATCAACAATTACGTTATGTTTTCCGACGACATCAATTTATGGCACGATGTACAAAAAATTCAGGAACCAAAATTTCCGTGGGAATTTATTCAGGTAGGAAACAGCGGGTCACCCATCGAAACGGAATATGGCTGGCTGGTTATAACCCACGGTGTGGGAACCATGCGCAAGTACAGTTTGGGAGCTATTTTACTTGATTTGGACGACCCAACCAAAATAATCGGACAACTTGCGGAGCCGTTGCTTTATCCCAACGAAACCGAGCGCGAAGGGTATGTTCCCAATGTGGTTTACTCATGCGGCTCTATTATCCACAACAACGAACTTGTATTGCCTTATGCTGCGTCCGACACCGCCTCCACCTATGCCACCATCCCTTTGGAAGAACTTTTAAACAGGCTGATTCCTTCTGATTTTGCCAAAGGAAAATCCAAAGAAAAATCAAAAGCAAGAATTCTTGTTGTTGAAGATGAACCTATTAATCAACGTATGGTTGAGGGTATTTTAAAGTCGGCGGGTTACGAAGTGAGGGTTGCCCCCGATGGTATTGTGGCCATGACAGAAATAATTAAAGAAGACTTCGACCTTGTTTTAACCGATATCGCCATGCCCAACCTTGATGGCTATCAGCTGCTTGAGTATATTCAGCAAAATAATATTGATGTCCCTGTTGCCTTTATGACCGGCTACACCAGCGAACAAGAGGAGCTAAAAGGACTTAAAATGGGGGCAGTTGAGTACTTTAGAAAACCATTGGACCGCGAAATATTAAAGGTTAAACTGGATAAGATATTGGGAATAAACGGAGAGTAGCGCGTAAGTTGGGTGTGTTTGAAAACAAGTTAACAACCATTAAAATGAACGAATTAGAAATAAAAAATGATTAAAAGTAAAATAATATCCCCGTTTCAAAAATTTGTCAAAATTGAAAGTTTTAGCGGAATATTATTGTTGATTACAACTATTACTGCTCTTATTTGGGCAAATTCACCATATGGAGAAAGTTACCGGTCACTATGGCAATATAAAATTGGATTTATAACGGAAGATTTTGAATTAAATAAACCGTTAATTCTGTGGATTAACGATGGATTAATGGCAGTCTTCTTTTTCCTGATAGGATTAGAAATTAAAAGAGAATTTTTAATAGGAGAATTAAACTCTATAAAAAAGATTTCTTTTCCAATTTTTGGAGCATTAGGGGGTATGATAATTCCTGTAATGTTGTTTTTAGTGTTAAATCAAAATCCCGAAACGGTTAAAGGTTGGGGAATACCAATGGCTACTGATATAGCTTTTTCATTGGCAATTTTAAAACTTTTAGGAGACAGAGTTCCATTAAGTCTTAAACTATTTTTAACTGCCTTTGCAATTGTAGATGATATTGGAGCTGTATTGGTAATTGCTATATTTTATAGTGGCAACATAAATGTAATTTTATTGTTTGCTGCATTAATACTATTGGGAATATTATATGCATTATCTTTTAAAGGGTATTATTCTAAATTCGTAAATATTATTTTGGGTATAATCATTTGGATACTATTTCTAAAATCCGGAATTCATCCAACATTGGCAGGAATTTTATTGGCATTTTCGGTACCTATAAGACAAAAAATTCATACATCTGCATTTATTGACAATTTGATTAATATTACTAACAACATTAAACAAACAACTGTATCTCAAAAGCCAATTCTGTCCAAAGAACAAATTCAATATATCGATAACTTGGAAAACTGGACAAGTAAATTTCAATCCCCACTACAACATTTAGAACATAAATTACACGATTGGGTTGCTTATTTTATTATTCCTGTTTTTGCTTTGGCCAATGCAGGAGTACTTTTAAATAGTGAAATTAATTTGGATGTGGCACTAATTAGAAATATAATTATTTGCTTAGTTTTGGGTAACAGTGTTGGCATTTCATCTATTATACTATTAGCTAAACGAATAAAACTTATTGAAGTTCCAACAGAAATTAGCAATAAGCAAATTATAGGAGTTTCATTTTTAGCCGGAATAGGATTTACTATGGCAATTTTTATTGCGAGTTTGGCATTTGAAAATAGCCCAATATATATTGATTCTGCAAAAATTGGAATACTTATAGGTTCGTTGATTTCTGCAATTATAGGTTTTACGGTTTTAAGATGGAAAACAAATGTAAAAACGATTTCCAACAAAAACCATACGTAATTTGTGTAATGTACTAATATTCAAGATTATATTGTTAAACAAAAAGAAATATAATAGACCATACTGGAAGTAACAAAACGGGCTATTTTAAAATTTTTGAGTAATGACAACAAGACAAAACCCGGCTCGCCATTTGTAATTGTAAGCTGGTAAAGTTTAAATTATTTTTGCTCCTTTAAATTAAAATAAGGCTCGGCAATAAGCCATGCCATCAGATAAGTAATGTTACTTTCAGCACCCTGATTCAGGTTTACCTCAAACTCTTCCAGTCCATCATACACCCCCTTATTGCGCACATCATACAAAGGAATATTTAAGTCGTTTTCGCCAAAAAACCAAAAAAACGATTTCTTGAGATACTCAACTGAATGGCTATCATTCAGTGTTTTATAGCGCGCATCGTACATTAACACCATGGCCGCCGCGTCCAGTGGCTGTTGTCCCACATTGGATTTGTCTTTGCTGTCGCTTTCCCAGGTTTTGTTGCCCACCAGCGACAGATGATTGTTGCTAAAACAAATATCTTCAATAAAACCGGATGCTTTATTGGCAATATCAAGATAGCGCTTGTTGTGTGTAATTTGAAAAGCAAAATAGAGAGCCGCCGGCAACAATCCGTTGTCGTAAGTAACCTCCGCATCAAACCAGTTCCAACGAGAAATACTGTGTGCTTCGTAATGTTCGCAAAGTTTATCAGCCAGCATGGTTAAATTGCTGATTTGGTCAATTTGATCCGGGAACTTACGAATATAGTGATACAACCCTAATATGGTATTGGCCAGGCCTCTGGAATGATTCAGATGGCTGGTGTTTTGTATCAAGGAGTGAAAAAGCTCGTGCGCCACTCTGAAAACACTATCGTTGTTAGTTGCCTTTACAACATACCCCAACGCCCAAACAGTTCGTCCGTATGTATCTTCCGATAATTTTGCATCAATAATTTGATTGTAGTACGAAAGCATGTTGTTCACCGTGCCGTCTTCACGATGCATCAACAGCAAAAACGCAAGATATTTTATAAGAAAATCCTGATACTTTTCATTGTGAAATCGGCTGTTAGCCATTTGCGAAACCAATACCGCTCTGGCGTTATCATCAAGGCTATACCCCTCTTTATAATAGGGCACAACACCTTGCGCATGCTGCAAAATACCTGTTTGCGTGGTGAGTCGTTCAACTGCTTTAAACGAAAAGGAAGGAATTTCGGGCGTACTTTTAATCTCCTGCAAATACTGAATAGCGTTTTTAGTAACATTTATCAGCAAATCGTGATATTGAACACCAACTACAGGCCACCTGTTGTGACTGCTGTTTTGTTTTGATTTTTCCTGAAGGTCTTTTATCGCTGCTTCATCATCCAGCAAATCGTTAAGTACTCTTGCCAACCCCTGACAATCGTGAAAATCAAAAAACCTTCCGTTATCGTTGGCCAATATTTCTTCGGCATGCCAATAAGGAGTTGAAACCACCGCCAGGCCGGCACCCAACGCATACGACAACGTTCCGCTTGTAATCTGCTCTTTATTAAGATAAGGAGTAATATAAATATCGGCCAGCGACAATATTACTGCAAGGTCTTTTTCGCTTACAAATTGATCTAAAAACTCAACATGCGTTTCCACATTCAGCTGTTTTGTAATTCTTTTCAGGTTTTCACGATACTCTTCGCCATGTTGTTTAACAACATTGGGATGGGTTTTTCCCAAAACCACATATAAAACTTCGGGATGTTTTTTAACAACTTCAGGCAATGCCCTTATTACTGTTTCAATTCCCTTGTTACGATTTAACAATCCAAAAGTTATAATTATTTTTTTACCCTTCCACTTTTGAGGTCTAACCGGTTTTTCCTTTATTAGCTCTTCAAAATCGGGCACACCATGCTCAATGATATTTATTTTTTTTGGTTCAACATCAAATACATTTTTAAGCATCCGTTTTGCTTTACTACACATCACCACAATTCTGGAAGAGTAGCGAGCAATTGATTTTAGCACTTCGCGCTGGTGGTAGTCAGGATGCTCAAGTACCGTGTGAAAGGTTGAAACCAAAGGAATTTTTAATGCTTTTATCAAGCCCAAAACTAAAATGCCGCTGTTTCCACCAAAAATGCCATACTCATGCTGAAGCACACAAACAGTCGCACCCGATTCGTTGATGTAATTAGCCGCTTTCAGATACGACTGCTTATCATTTTCGCTAATAATACGTTTAACAATATCAGGATAATCGTAATGGTTGTTGGCATCGTTCATGGCAATCACCTCTATTTCAATATCATCATTATTGCCCTTGTTACTATTCAAAATAGCTGTAATAAGGTTTTGTGTAAAGGTTGCAATGCCACATTTTCGAGGGGGGTAATTTCCAACTACTACTATTTTCATAACCTGAAATTTTATACTTTTAATGGAAACTAAGATAAGAAAAAAACCGTTGCAGCTTTATAATTCTCCTACTTTTGTAGCCAATAATTTGTTGATATGAAAAAGAAAAATAAAATAGTACAGTTTTTTAAGTGGTTAGTTGTTATTGTTATCATTGCATTTGTGCTATTGGCCATTGTTTTCGATTTTTCTACACGCATAGATGAGCCTGTTATTAAAGACAAGTCGGTAGTAAAACTACAAAGGGTAAAAAGAGCAAAGGATTTTTATCTCGTGGATAATAACATGCTGCGAAAAAACCGCTATGGTTTGTGGGAGATGTATTTGGAAGGAAAACCTTTTGACATGGGAGTGGCAAGCGGCAAACTTACAAAGGAGTTAATTGAGGTTCAGGAAAATGCTTTTGTGGAGCAGATTAACAAAATGATTCCTTCAAAATTTTACCTCCATTTTTTAAAGTATTTTATTGCCTGGTTCGACCGTGATATTGACGAGTATATCCCCGAATCGTACAAAGAGGAAATTTACGGTATCTCGCTTTCCTGCTCCCATAAATACGACTTTATTGCCCCCCCCTATCAGCGCATGCTTAACTATCATGGGGCACACGATATTGGCCACGCACTTACCGACCTGGCCATGGTAGGCTGCACTTCATTTGGGGTAAACAAAGGCGAACAAAGTAACAACCTGCTGATTGGCAGGAATTTCGATTTTTATGTTAACGACGATTTTGCAAAGAATAAAATTGTTGCTTTTGTCAATCCTGACGATGGATACAAATTTGCCTATGTTACCTGGGCAAGCATGATTGGCGTTGTTTCGGGCATGAACGAAAAAGGGTTAACGGTAACCATCAATGCTGCAAAATCGGATATTCCAACCAAGGCTGCCACCCCCATTTCAATTGTTGCAAGAGCTATTTTACAACATGCCCAAAACATTGCTGAAGCCCGTAAGATTGCCGGTGATTTTCAAACTTTTGTTTCCGAATCAATTCTTATCGGATCGGCGCAGGATGATGAAGTTGCCATCATTGAAAAATCACCTTCAAAAACAGGATTTTACACTACTGATACCAATTTTATTGTTTGCGCCAACCACTATCAAAGTACCACCTTTGCCAACGACCCCAAAAACATTGAGAACATTAAAACCTCCCCATCCTTGTATCGCGAAAACCGCTGTAAGCAACTTATCAGAAAGTATGAAAAAGAGGGCGCTTTCGAACAAAATCAGGCTGCTATGGTGCTGCGGGATAAGCTGGGAATGAACGATAAAAACATAGGCCTGGGAAACGAAAAAGCCATGTGCCAGTTAATATCGCATCACAGTGTTATTTTTGAGCCAAAGCAGCTTAAGATGTGGGTATCCGTTAACCCGTGGCAGCTTAACAATTACATTTGCTACGATTTGAGCAGGGTGTTTAAAATCGTAAAATCAATTTTACCAACTCAACCTTTGGATGAACCCGGGTTGATTATCAACAAAGACCCGTTTTTAGACAGCCAACCCTATTTTAGTTTCTTGAAATTTAAAAAATTAAAAAATGAGGTGCGTCAGTCTATTCGCAGTAAAGAGCCGCTTGCAGATGAACAAAATGTAATTTTTGGAATGCTCAATGCAAATCCCGAGTATTACTATGGGTATAAGCTGGCTGGTGATTATTATTTTACGTTTGACAATCACAAAAAGGCGTTGAGTTTTTATAAAATGTCGCTTACTAAAGAGTACGAAAACAGTGCTTCAAAACAGGAAGTGAAAAAGCGTGTTGATAAGCTGAAGAATGAAGTTGCGGTGGGGAAAAAGTGAATTAGCAAAGTTGATTGCTCACAGTTGCAAACTGTGAGCGGAATACGTTATTGATTGGCTCACAGTTACAAACTGTGAGCGGAATGATTAGTATGCTATGTGCTCACAGTTGCAAACTGTGAGCGAAGTGTAATTGGCTAAGTTGGTTCATAGTTACAAACTGCGAGTGGAATACGTTAATTGATTTGCCACAGTTACAAACTGTGAGCAGATTATTCAAGTGTTGTTAAGTAATGTTTACTTTCGGGGCCAAGGCAAAACAATAAGTCTAAAATGCCGGCATTGGGAATAAAAGGCTGCTTGTCAGAAAATACTTGCGTGTATTCGGGAAATGACACAAGGGTTGACGGCTGCTTGGGCGAGAATTTATATCGTAAGTCGTTAACGTTTTCCACAGAAGGTTTACTAAAGTTGCTACTGAGTTCAATTTCAGTATCAATGTCGATCATTTCACAAACTGCTTTTGTCAGTAAGGTGTTCATCTCAACAAGGTTACTTATTTTGGAAAAGAAAAGTTGTTTTATCCCATCGGCATAGTAAAGAAAAAAGGGTGAATTTTGATAAGCAGTTTCAATGGAGCGCCAGTGCTTTAAAGGCCAGTTTTCGCGGTAAGTTATAGCAATGTCTTTTGTTTTAGTATGAGAGCCATTTATTCTACTTACAGGCACTATCAAATCAAGGCTTCCCTTATCGGTAACAATAACAGTACGGTTTCGGTAAGTTTGCTTTGGCCAGGTTTCTTGTTGTTCGATAATTACCCTGTCGGCTATGTTCAGATAGTAAAAATATTCAATGTTCCCTAAAAAAGCTGTAGGAAGTAAAAACGTATTTCTCCGGTTTATGGTCATGGTTTGCAAAAATAAAAAAGGCTGCCTTAAAAAGCAGCCTTTTTTTAAATTATTGGGGTTGTTTATTTTAACAACACATCGTTGATGGCCTGAATAAGGGTTTCTTTTGGTAAAGCACCTACTGCCATTTGAGGCTGTCCGTCTTTGGGACAAAACAGCATGGAAGGAATACTTTTAATGCCAAAAGCACCGGCCAGTTCAACTTCGGCTTCGGTATCAATTTTGTAAATATTGATTTTGCCTTCGTATTCGCCGGCAAGTTCTTCCAAAATAGGAGCTACAATTTTACAAGGCTGACACCAATCAGCATAAAAATCAATAATACAAGGTAATTCGCCTTCAAATTTCCACTCCTGGTTTTTTTCGTAGTTGAATACCTTTTCAAAAAATGTTTGTTTGGTTAAATGTTCCATTTTAATATTTGTTATCTTTAATATTGGTTACTAATTATTTATTTTGCTGCCGGTTTTTCACCAAGCAACTGTTCTTTTACAACTTTAAAATATGCATCGCGTGGCATGGCACCGGTTTGCATTTGGGGTTTTCCTTTTTTAGGGACAAACAATACCGAAGGGATGCTTCTTACTCTGAAAACAGAGGCCAATTGTTTTTCGTTGTCCACATTTATTTTGTAAACTTTTAATTTACCGTCATACTTTTTTGCAAGCTCGTCCATAATAGGAGCTACGCGTTTACAAGGACCACACCAATCGGCGTAAAAATCAATTACGCAAGGTACATCGCCTTCGTAAACCCATTCCTGAGGATTGCTTTCAAAATTCCAGACTTTTTTCAAAAAAGCATCATAAGTAAGATGCTCAGGTGCAGCGTTTGAATTGGTTTTATTATCTTTCGATACTTCTGTTTTAGCCTGGTTACCCTCTTTTTCACTTCCTTCGCTGTTTGAACAAGCCATTAAGTTAGCGGCAAAGAAGAGTATCATTATTACACTTAATTTCTTCATTATTAGACGTTTGTTTGTTTTAAGTATTAAACCGGCGGCAAAGATAAGTATAATTTTTATATAGCGCTTTAATATCACTACGACATTTTAATTATTTTTGTAAAAATTTAATCTTTCAATGGCAGTGTCAAAAATAGAGTATGAAGATTTGGTATTGAACCTTAGAAAACGATTTAAGGATGAAGATGCCTGTTTTAAGTTTTTGGCCGACCTTAAGTGGAAAGATGGTTTTATCTGCAAAAAATGCGGCCACACCAACTATTGTAAAGGTAAAACACCTTATTCACGAAGGTGCACTCGCTGCAAAAAAGAGGAGTCGGCCACTGCACATACCGCTTTTCATCGTTGCAAGATTCCTATTATTCAGGCCTTTGAAATGGCACTGCTTGTTTGCAAGCTTCCTGAATACTCGTCATATCAGATTAGCAAAAAGACCAACATCAGGCAAATGACCTGTTACAATTTTCAGAAAAAGGTACAACAGTGTCTGTCTGATTCTGAGAAAGAGCCGGTGCTGGCAGCGTTGAGCAGGTTTTAGATTTAATAACAGATTACCTTTTATAAAGTACCCCACGCCTTGCATAGTACCACATACCGATTCCGCGGGTAAACATAAACAGGTTGAAAGCAAACCACAGGCTATGATTTCCCCACCACAAACGGGTTACATAGTAGGCAGGCAGAAATATTGCCAACGAAACAATAATGCTCACATTTCGCATGGCTCGTGAAGCAGTGGCTCCTATAAAAATCCCGTCCCAGTTAAAGGCTGCAATGCTTATAAAAGGAATAATGATAACCCAGATATAGTAGGGCCTGGCCATTTGCAGGATTAGCGGGTTATCTGATAATATCCTCATTATAACATCCAGCCCAAAGCCGTAAACAATGGTGAACAGCAGGGCAATAATCCATCCCCACCTAAAAACAACCCGCACAACCTCTTTCATTTCGTCAAAATTGCGGGCACCTTTGGCTTTCCCCGTAAGTGCTTCAGCAGCATACGCAAAGCCATCGGTAAAATAGCTGAAAAAATAGAACATTTGAAAAAGTAGTGTATTTACCGCAAGAATATTATCGCCCGATCTGGCTGAACGGCTTGTAAAAAAAGCAAGTACAAACCAAAGCATAACAGTACGAATAAAGATATCAGTATTAACACCAAAAAATCTTTTAACTGCTTTTGATTCAACAATTTTACTTATTGAAAAGCGAATTCGGTACTGCCTGTATCTTGTAAAAAAGAAAATGCCTGCAAGCATTAATCCCGAATATTGTGCAATTACACTGGCCCAGGCCACACCATCCGATTTCATCCCGAAGGAATGTACAAACAAAAAATTAAGCGCAATATTCACTACGTTAACAACAATTGCCAAAATCATAGGTATAATGGCATTTTGCACTCCGAGATACCATCCGTAAAAAGCATACAACCCCAACGTTGCAGGAGCAGCTAAAATTCGGATGTAAAAATATTGACGTGCCAGCAGTTTAACTTCAGGACTTCCGTCAAGAAGTTTTAGTGCTGCCCACTGGATTGGGTATCTCAATAAAATAATAATAATGGCAAGTGCCAGGGCAAGCAACAGCGACCGTTGCAAAACAAGTGAAACATCCGCCTTTTTACGGGCGCCAAAGGCTTGTGATGTTAACCCGCTGCTGCCCATTCTAAGAAACGAAAAGCTTGAATAAATGATGTTAAAGATGGTACTGCCCAAGGCAATGGCGCCAATGTAAACCGGATTGTCGAGATGGCCCATCAATGCCAAATCGACAATACCGAGCAAAGGAACCGTAATGTTTGTAATAATGTTGGGTAAAGCCAGCCTGATAATTTGCCGGTTCATAAACTACTTCAGGTTTGATTCCGGTATTTCGATGATAAAGGTTGTTCCCTTTCCCTGTTCCGACTGCACCTCAATGTGGAATTTATGAGCATCAATTATTTTTTTAATAATTCCAAGGCCGAGGCCGGTGCCTTTTTCGCCTGAGGTTCCCAGGGTGGTGTTACTTTCCGATTCATCAAAAAGGGTTGCCACCATTCGTTCACTCATACCAATACCCGTATCGGCAACAGCAACAATAGCACTATTATCCTGCTTTTTTACCGTTACCGAAATAGAGTTCCCTTCCGGCGTAAATTTAATTGCATTTGAAAGCAGGTTGTTTAACACCTGAAGAAAGAGGGTTTTATCAATCCGCACCTTTATATCATCCCGGATATTGATGTTCAAAGTGATATTTTTATCATTACACTTCTCTTTTGCTGTTTCAGCAGCAATTTTAACCACTTCACTCAACGAGATATCTTCAAACTCAAGTTTAAAGTTTCCAAGTTCCAGATTAGCCCAATGATAAAGTTTGTTGTTATAATCCAACAAACGGTTCATTTCGTCTTTTATCCCATGAATAAGTTCCTGATAATCTTCGTTGAGCTTACCCATCTCCTCCTCATCGGTAGTCAATACATTTACCACACCCAGAACAGCAGCTATGGGCGCTCTTAAATCGTGCGAAATGATTGAGTTGAACTTATTTTTATAGCTCAAAAGTTCTTTCAATTTCTTTTCGGCCTTGGCAAGCTTATCAAAAGCCAGCGTACTGTCGCGAAAAGCCTGTAGCAGGTTTTGCTCTTCAACGCCTTCACGAATAAACGACTTAAGGAAAAGATAATTGTCGTTGTTAAAGTTAGCTGCGTAGGCTCTTAAATAGTGATCTTTACCGGCAAAGGTTTCGCTCCATGTTTCCGAAACAATATAACTCTCTCTGTTTTCTTTCCAGAAATCATCAACCTCCATGGCAAAAACTTCGAGAAAAGGAAACGCCGATAATGGATCCGTAGTACTTTTTACGCTTTTAAATTCAGGATGGTTTAAAAGCCATGCAGGTGCATTGGGCTGCAATTTGAAAGTTCCTTCCTTACCACGTTTAAAAGTGGCAAAGTTGAGTTTGTCAAAGTGAAAAAAGGGTAAAATTTCTTTTGCTTTATTGCTTTTCAGCTGTTCTTCGTTCATATTCTGCAACAAACTTTTAAGGCTGTCAACCTCACGTGTTTGGTCGATAAAAATAATCCAATAGTGGCCATTTTCTTTTATTGCATGTATATCGCAATATTTATCTAAAAGTTGAATTTTTGTCAGTCGTACGGCTCCTTTGTCAAAGGGGCAAACGCCACTAAGAGCCGGCACAAAATCTTCAATATTGTCACCTTCTTTCAGCTTTTTATTCAGGTAATCGGCAGGCTCTCCTTTCCAGTCCATAACAACGCCCTTACTGTCCACTTTAATTAACAACAGTCCGGTGTAGGGTGGAATCTCGTCCACCATATATTCAACAATTTTTAGTGGTAAATCTTTTAGCATTGGTAACTTATTTATTAATCATTAACCTGGTTAGTTGCGAAAATGCTTCTTCAACGCCTGTCCCCTCTTTAGCGCTGGTAAGTATCACCTTAAAGCCTTTACTTTTTATTTCTTCAATGGTGGCTTCATTAATATACCATTCCGAACGGGGCAAATCCGTTTTATTCATCAATACAATAAAAGGTGCATTTTTACTCATCTGAGCGGCCATCTTCTGTAAGCTAAGCCCCACATCAAGAGTTTGCTCGCGGGTAACATCAACCACGACAAAATACCCTGAGGCACCCATTATATACGATGGCTTAACTTTCTGGAAATCATCTTCCCCGTGAATATCCCACAACATCAGGTTAACTTCGGTATCACCCACCTGCACCAACTTTTGGTCAATTTTAACTCCAATAGTAGTTTGGTATTTCTCAGAAAAAATACTGTTTACAAATCGTTGAACCAGACTTGTTTTGCCAACAGCAAATGCACCGAGCATACATATTTTCTTTTTTATCATAAGTCCTCCGGTTTAACAAATTTAACACTAAACGAAACTGAGCGCAAAGGATAAGAATCATTTTCTTCTTCCCTGAAAACAACTTTAGGCACCAACGTTTCCATGGGAATTCCCGCATCAATCATTAACCCGATAAACTGTTTGGCCCGGTTAAAAGCAACCAGTTTATTGGCAACGGCATTGCCTGCCCTGCTTGTGTGAGCAGTCACTATAATTACCGGCACCGAATCATTATTAAAGTTAAAATCATAAACACGTTTGATGTGCTTAATTAATTCAATAAACTTAACTTTCTGAGCCGAATCGAGTTTAAAAGAGTTGTATTTGAAAACAAAAAAATATTTTTCAATATCCAGAATATCCTTTTTTGGCATTACCAATACTTTTACCGGCTTAACAATGCTGTCAAATTCAATGTTGTATCTCCCGTAAAGAGGTACCAATGCCTTTCTGATAGAGTCGGCTTCTGTTGGTGTAAAACTGCCCTTTAAATATAGGGTACCATTCGAAAAAGAAAGGCTTTGCTTTTTAAAGTTCTTCAATAAATTTTCAATTCGTTTTTTAGTAATCTGCTCTTCCAACGAAATATACGGTTTAAACTTAAATTGCAGGTTTGAAGTGTCAAACCCAAACCGGCCTGAGTAGTTATATGGATTTTCAGCCAGCGGGTCTTTGAGTCCTGAAACAATCCGCATACCATGTTGTTTAGTTAATTTATTAACCACAATGCCGGGTTGATTTTGCAGGTACTCAGTAAAGTGGTTAAACCTGATATTGCTTTCAACCGAAGTATAAATCCAATAGCCCAATGCACCCAACAAAAGTATTAAAAGAATGATGGAAGCAACGGGTTTCTTTTTCTTCTGTTCTTTTTCCTGTTGCTTGATACAGGATTGTAAAAATCGTTTACTTTTTTCAAACGTATCCGTATCACCGTCAAAGGAGGTGAGTTCATGGTCGAAATTTACATGAACCGCTTCCACAGCCTCTTTCAAAGTTACCTTCAACTCTTCAGGCGCACGGCCTTCAATAATAGCGGCAACAATAGCGTACGGGCCGGTTTCAATCCAAATGGTATATTCACCCATCTGAATGGTATTCAGGTCACTTCTTGAGCGGTCAACTTTAAGCGAATCCTGCGCAAAATCTTTAATAGCGGTCAGCATTGACGAAACCATATCGGCATTGTTTGACAACCCGCCGCGCTCGTCTTTAACATCCGAAAGCAACAATCCGGTTTCGGTATGAATAAGAAAAACCTCTCTCACACGATAGATAAAAGCATGCGAAAGCACAATTTCGCCATAGCTTTTTCCCGAAAAGATTGATTGCAAACGCCAACCAATTCTTTTTGCCGAAAAGCTGTTATCAACCGATGAGCTAACACTGTCGAGCATCCGTTTAATATCTTCTGCAACCGCTTTTCTAATGGCGGGCAACATAACCGGATACAAAATATTTGCAAACTTTTGAGGGTTCGCCTTGATACTTGCCTGGATGGCCTGCTCGATAAAGGGAATAATGTCGTCAAGCGATACTTGATTGGACGAAATAAGCTTTTTTATGGAGAGGGGTAAAAATTCCACAATGTAGTCGGAAAAAGCATCCGGATCTTTGATAAGGTTATTCAAACGTGCCAAATCCTCCTCATCAAGTCCGGTAATAATTCTTCGGAGTTCTGATAGTTGAGCTTTCGTGAGTACGTTTATAAAATCTTTGTCACTCATAAGTTGAATTTATCGCAATTAGTCCTTATTGTCGAACGAGTCAGCTATGTTACGTAATGCTTCAGCCAGTTTTTTACTGTCAGCCTTCGAGTCGGCCAACTGTTGAAATTGTTTGTCAAAAGCTTCCTTTTGTTCGTTTAACAGTTTGTTAAATGATTCTTCCTTCTCCTCAAGCAACTGTTTAAGCTCGTTGGACAGTCTTTCAAAACTAACTCTATTTTCTGAAGAAAGGTTCTTAATTTCCTCTTCCAGTTTTGTAAGTTGCTCTCCAAAAATGATTTCTCTGAGTCTGGATAAGCTCTCTAATTCATTGTTATTATCACTCATAATTGAGGCATTTATTTAATAGGTAAAAGTATAAAAAAATATAATATTTAATTTGAAATTATTCTAAACAAGATGAAATAACTATTTTTGCCCTCTTAAACATTTACTAATGACGAATAAGTGTTTGATACTGAAACGATAAAAGAATATTATTTATGAAATATTATATATTGCAACTGGGATGTCAGATGAATATTTCGGATGGGGAGCGGGTGCAAAAGGTATTGGAAAGCATAGGTTACGAAGCTACTGAGGATGAACACGAAGCAAATATTGTGGGTATAATTGCCTGTTCGGTTCGGCAAAAAGCCATCGACAAGGTTTATACCCGCATTAAAAA
>JALVAQ010000514.1 GCA_027011095.1 Bacteroidales bacterium | reverse complement strand
GTATTATCATATACGTGGTACTATATTCAGGTATATTGATTTTTTACACTTTTTTTAATTATAACCCCAGCATTGATTCTACGCTTGCCTTCAGGCTTCACGAAGAGACAAAAAATAACGAAGCTAAAATAGCAGAATACCGAAAATTTTCAAAATCCATTTTCAACCATTTTATTAATAAAGATTCTATTTTAAAAATTGTGGCCGATTACGATAGTGCCGGTGAGCTTGAAAGAGGCCGTTACAGAAAGCAACTGTACAATTTGTTGGCTCCCGTTTACGAAGTAATGCAATTAAAAAGCTATGATGTTTTCCACTTTCACGATCCGGAGGGAAAAAGCATATTAAGATTTCATAAGCCCGGTAAATTTGGCGATGATTTGACAGGGTTCAGGTATTCCGTAGCAAAGATAATAAAAACTCACCGTTACATTGAAGGTTTTGAAGAAGGCAGTTTCAGCAACTGTTACCGGTTTATCTATCCGCTTTTTTATCAGGGGCGTTACATTGGAAGTGTTGAACTTTCGGTATCAATGTTAAAACTTTTAAAGGAAGAAGAAAAATCTTTTGTGGGCGCCTTCCGCTTTCTTCTTAAAAACAGGGTTTATAAAAAAATTGTTAATGCCGGCACATCACGGCTCTACCATAATTACAACATAAACAACTACAAAGTGTATGGCACGCTTAACCGGAAGTATAAAAAGAACCGTTTTCTAACCGATTCAACTTTTCAGCTATTAAATAAAAAACTAACAAATGAAATAACGTTGGCCGAGTCAAAACAGGAGCCGGTAATAAAATACATTCGTTTTAAAGGGTTAAACTGGTTAATTACCTTTTTTCCCATAAAAAATATTGAAGGGAAGCAGGTGGCATTTGTTGCCTCGTACGAAATTTATTACCCCATTGATTTTTTACGAAAGGGCCGAAGGGTGTCGTTAACGGTTGGCGCTGTTTTAAGTTTGCTTATTACCCTGTTTTTTCTGTTTATAAATAAAGAAAGAAAAGAGGCCATCGAGCGTCAAAAAGCCATTCAACGAGCCAAAGACAAAGCCGAAGAAGCAGCCCGGCTTAAGTCGTCGTTTCTTGCTAACATGAGCCATGAAATAAGAACCCCCATGAACGGCGTTGTGGGCATGACGGAAATATTAAAACATACGGGGTTAAGGGATGATCAAAAGGAGTTTGTTTCAATTATCGAATCATCGGCCGGTTCGCTGTTAAATGTTATAAACGATATACTGGATTTTTCAAAAATCGACTCCAACAAAATCGAAATTGAGTCTATCTCGTTTAAAGTGAGAAAGGTTGTTGAAGATGTGGGCGACACGCTGTTGTTGCCTGTTGAAAAGAAAGCAATATCCTTGTTGGTTTACACCGACCCTACTATTCCCGAAACATTGATTGGCGACCCGCTAAGGTTAAGGCAGGTAATATTAAACCTTGCCAACAATGCGGTAAAGTTTACCAGTGAAGGAGAGGTACTGATTTCGGCAGAGCTTGTTGCTTCTTCCAGCAACAAGCCCAATAATAACAAGGTAACCGTTTTGTTTAAGGTAAAAGATACGGGTATAGGAATTTCGGAAGAAGCTCAGGTAAAACTATTTGAAGCTTTTGTACAAGCCGATGCCACCATTAACAGGAAGTACGGCGGAACCGGATTGGGTCTTACCATATCAAAACAATTGGTTGAGTTAATGGGCGGTGAACTTAAACTTAACAGCGAAATCGGAGTGGGATCCACTTTTTCGTTTAAGCTAACCTTTGATGTTGATAACGAATCAACAGCCGAATATTTTACCGAATCGGAAGACCTGTCAAAACTTAAAGTATTGGTATTGGACGACAATCAGTCGAACCGAATCATCTTTAAAAAATATTTCAGCTTTTGGAATATTCAAAGCGATGAAGCTTCCAGCGTGGATGAGGCTCTTGAAAAAGTCAAAAATGCCGTTAAAAATAAAATACCCTATAACCTAATATTAGTTGATTTTCAAATGCCTGAAAAATCGGGTTTTGACTTTTCGGATGCCCTTTTTAAAGAGAACATAAAAGGAAATACCAAATTAATTTTATTCACATCCATTTCCGACCTTATTAAGGTGGATACCATCTACAAAAAAGGGTTCGATGCCTATTTGTATAAGCCCATTAAATACCATCCGTTCCGAAAAGTTATTTTTAATACCATTAACAATCAGGTTGATAAAAGAGTTACAGAAGTTGGCGTAAAAATTAAAACCGATGTTCTTCATAAAACGTCCAATTTAAAAATTTTGTTGGCTGAAGACAATCTTGTCAACCAAAAAGTAGCTTCGGTTACCTTAAATAAACTGGGGTATATTAATGTTGACATTGCAAACAATGGAACCGAAGCAGTACAAATGCATCTTGATAACCATTACGATCTTATTCTAATGGATATTCAAATGCCTGTGATGAGCGGATTGGAAGCTACCAAAAAAATTAGAGAGTTTGAAAAGGCGTCGCCAAACCTTAAGCGGGTAAAAATTGTTGCCCTTACCGCCAATGCACTGGAAAATGATGTAAAACTATATTTAAGCGAAGGTATTGACAGTGTTTTAACAAAGCCGTTTAAGCTGACTGATTTTGAAAAAATATTTTTTGATACCTAAAGAATCTTCAGTAACTCGGCTATAACAAGTCCGAGGTAATTACCTATGGCATAACCTATTATTCCGACAGTTATACCCGACATAACAACATCTTTGTTTTTAAGTGCTCCCGCAACTGCCGGCACAAACGGAGGGCTGCAAATTAAAGCTGCAGAGGTAACCATTACCGTATCGCGGTCAATTTTAAACAATGCCGAAACCAAAACATGAAATGTTAATGCTCCAAAAATTACAAGGGTTATGTAATAAAAAAGGCGTGGGGTTGCCCCAAACATGTCAAAAATATTTACCAGCGAAGCCACATCAATACTAAATACAAGTATTAAATACATGCCAAGCTCAAAGGTTTTTGGGAGTTTGTTTACCGACGGGATAAGCGATGCAATGATGGCAAGGGTTGTAATAATAAGAATAACCACCACCATTTGAGAGTTTTTTGGAACGATAAGTGTGGCAGCACCTCCAACAGCAAATATCAGCATTGCTAACAAAAACCCTTTTAACAAAGGCCTTCCGTTTTTTTTCTTAAACAGGCCCCAGTATGGGTCTTCAGCCGACTTGGCTATTAATTCAGCTTCAACCATGGGCTGTGGTTTGTGAAAATGGGGTAATATTTTCCCAAAAATATTTTTTCCAAACGAAATAAGAATAAGAAAATAAGCGGCAGAAACCATCATATCGTAAGTATTGGTAAGCAGATAAGTGTCGTTGTTAACATCCAGCATAATTTTTAACGAAGCCAGATTTGGTGTTCCACCGGTGTACAACCCAACCAACAGTCCGCCAACCTGCCACAAATCGGGTGAGCTTTTATGTTTAAAAATCAAATACCCAACGATAATAAAAAACAGAAGCCCCACAATGGAAATAATCATCGAAAGCAAGGTTTTGCCGGCAATTTTAGACCACGATTTTACATCCGACGAAAACAACATCAACGGTAGTGCCAACGGAACCGTGATGGTCATTATGGTTTCCTGAAGTTGTTTATACTCGGGAGGCACAATATTTAAAACACCCAATATAATACCGGCAAGGTAGGCAATAAGTACCGCTCCCAGTTTATTAACAAACGGAAACTTATGGCACAGATATAGAATAAAAAAGGGGGTTAAAAAATAAAAAAGTACAAGCGCTGTTCCTATTAACATAACACAATTTTACGGTAAATATATAACATTTTGTAAAAGTGCATCTGGTTTACAAAAACAAACATTGCTGAAATACGAGAACCAAGAAAAAATTCAGCTTATAATCTAAGGTTTATGAACTGAATTTTTCCAATAAATGAGCTACAACAGCCGCGTCAAATCCCTCATCTGCCCTTTTTCAAAAAGGTTTCCTTATCGGTAATCGATATTGTGTTAAGCCCTGCTTTTACAAGTTTTTTATTGAGAGCAGGTATGTCGTTTTCGGTTATATCGAGCATGGCATCAGTATATTTACCCATCACCTTTTGGAGTTTGTTTAAGCCGTCAATTTGTGTTTGCGTGGGTTTACCAAGGTAACTTATTATGCCGCCATAGAGGTTGCCTATCTTTTCACGGAGGCGTTCCTCACCGGTAATACGTCCCTCTTTGGTGGCCACAATTTCTTTGCGCATTTTTTTAACCCGTTCTGACAGTGACAACAACTTTTTATGCAGACTGCCTTTTGTGTTTGTTGCCAGTTTTAATGATTGCCTGGCTATTTCACGCATTTGCAGGTCGAGATAAGCCAAATCCTGAAGCATGTTGTAGGCCTGCATCACTTTTTCGTGACGCAAATTGCGGCCGGCTATGGAATGATGAGGGTTGTCATCGTATGCAACATTAACAGTGCCCTGAATGGTATCTTTGTTTTTAATTACCTTAACAAGGTATTCGCCCGGGGGATAATCGGGACCCTGAAAAACAGCACCCATAATTTGCACCGAAGCAGGTACTTTGGGCGGTTTCATACTCAAATTCCATTTAACACGGTTGATACCCTTGCGCTTTCCACCGGGCAATGTTTTTATTAATTTACCCTCGTGATCAAAGATTTCGAGATGCATCTTACCGAAAATATGCCGTTTTTTAAGGTAGTAGTTTATCATTAAAGTGTTGGATGGGTTTGAAGCCCTAAAGGCATCATTTCCGTCAAATTCCTGTGAGCCGCCAATGTTACCTAACTTATAGGGTCTTGATCCCAACCATGCCATGGCACTGTTAACTTTATTTTGAGTAAGGTTTTGAAGCGGTGTTAAATCATCAATAATGTAAATACCCCGCCCGTGTGTTGCCAGCACCAAATCGTTTTCGCGCTTCTGAAACACCATGTCTCTCACCGAAACTTCAGGAAGGTTGCCGGTAAACCTCGACCAAACGTTTCCGCCGTCGATTGACAGATAAAGCCCGGTTTCGGTTCCTAAAAAGAGTAATTCCGGGTTTCTAAGGTCTTCTTTAATAATATGGCAGTAACTTTCAAGATGGCTGTCGGCAAGGCTTTGCCAGGTTTTACCAAAATCGGTAGTTTTATAAACATAGGCTTTTCTATCTCCGTATCGGTGGCCGTCAAAAGTTACATAGGCCGTTCCTTTTTCGTAATTGGAGGCTTCAACATGCGAAACCCAGGTTGTGGGCGGAACCCCTGCTACATTGGTAATGGTGTTAATCCATGTTTTTCCGCCATCGGTGGTAACCTGCAGGTTTCCGTCATCGGTTCCAACCCAAATAATATTTTCATCCAATGGGGACTCGGAAATGGTAAAAATGGTGCAGTGGTTTTCGGCAGCAGAGTTATCGAGGGTTAGCCCACCGGTTTTTTCCTGCTGCTGTTTTAGCGGGTTGTTGGTGGTAAGGTCGGGCGAAATTATTTGCCAGCTGTCGCCTCTGTCGGTTGATTTGTACAAAAACTGGCTTCCGGTATAAAGGGCTTTGCTTTTAGCACCAAAAATTAACGGGGTGTTCCAGCCGAACCTCAGTTTGGTTCCGTCATCGGTAAATGGTTTGATGTCTTTAAACTCGCGGGTATCGAGGTACATTCGTTTAACATTTCCGCCCTGATATTGCCAATACATAATGTTGTTGTCGGCGGGGTCGTGCAGTGCATTAAAACCATCGCCGTAGCCAATGTTATCCCAATCGCAATTGCTAATACCTCCCGGCGATTTTGATGGGCCAATCCACGAGCCGTTGTCCTGTAATCCGCCAAAAACATTGTATGGTTTTTCATTGTCAACGCTAACGTGATAAAATTGCGAAACCGGCAGGTTGCGGAAAAACCGCCAGGTAGCTGCACGATCTTTGGTAAGATAAACGCCGCCATCGGTTCCTAGATACATCGATTTGTTGTTATTGGGGTTTATCCATAAAGCATGTACATCGCTGTGAAATGCCCCTCCTTTTACCGAAGCGCCCATAAAGCTTTTTCCGCCGTTGTCGCTTACCTGTAAGAAAAAACCCGGTTTGTAGATGGTGTTGGTGTCAACAGGGTCGGGTACAAAAAACCCGAAATAGAATGGGCGTTCACCCACATCGCCGGAGTTGTTGTTCATCAGCTTCCACGTTTTTCCCATATCCTGCGATTTGTAAAAGGAGGTTTTTTTAGCTTCAATTAGCAAATAAACCACGTTTGGGTCGGCCGGACTGACATCAACAAATACGCGTCCCCAGGGTTTTTCGGGTAATCCTTTTTCAATTTTATTCCATGTTTTTCCACCATCGGTGGTGATAAAAAAGCTGCTTCCTTTTCCACCGGAAACAAAATCCCAAGGGTGCCTGCGAAAGCTCCAAAACCCGGCATACATGATGTCAGGGTTTGCCGGATTGATGGCAAATCCGCTACAGCCGGTGTTTTCGTCAACATAAAGTATTTTTTTCCAGGTGTTTCCGCCATCTTCCGATTTGAATAATCCCCGCTGTTTGCCTTTGCTCCACAAGGGACCTAAGGCTGCAACATAAATTACGGATGAATCGCGCGGGTCGATTACAATACGGGCAATACGTTCGGTGCTGTCGAGGCCTTTGAATTTCCAGTTTTCGCCTCCGTCGTAGGTTACGTAAACACCTTTTCCAACCGATGTTGAATTACGGGTCCAAGGTTCGCCGGTGCCCACCCAAACGGTATCAGGGTGCTTTTGGTCGATGGTAATGGCACCAATGGCTTGTATGTTTTTGTCGAAAACAGGTTTAAAGGTGGTTCCTTCGTTTTCCGATTTCCAAACCCCGCCACCGGCGGTACCCACATAAACCGTTTCGGGGTTGTCGGCCACGGCATCAATGGCTGCCACACGGCCGCTCATAACTGCCGGCCCGAGACTTCTGGCGCGCAAATCGCCAAAGGTGTTTTTGTCAATTTTTGTTTGAGCAAATCCTGCCATGCTCCACAAAGCAACCCATAAAAAAAGTGTTGTACGTTTCATTGGTTTTACTATTTCTTTTGTTCTACGGACGGTTTGGGTGCTGTATAAGCAGGCTTTTGAAACAGCTTGTCATCAACAGGCTCGTTGTATTTAATCTCGGTAATTTGCATGCTCTGGCCTGTTTGGCCATTATTTTTCATTTCAATGCTATGGGCTGTTACAAAGCCATCCTGCTCCTGATAGTCGCTAAAAAAGGTTTCCGATTCAACCTCCTGTCCACGCATGGTTGTTTTCGATTTGGTTTTTAAAATCACAAAGTTTTCGGCATCAATATAATAATTGGTAACATCGCCGTCTTTATCGGTTAATTTAAGGTTGTAAACTTCCGAACCTTCCACATCTTCCTTGCCCACAAGTTCCAGCGTGCTTCCTTTTTCTTTGAAATTGTACAACGGGCCTTCAAGGTCGGCTTCTTTTTTAAACCCTTTTAATTGTTCTTCAGTCATCTCTTTTGGTTCGGTTGTTCCTGTCCACGGCATCACCATCCAGCCTTTTTCGCCGTTGAATATCTGCAACATGGTGGTTCCCTGAATGGGTACTTCCAACCTGAAACCAGCAGGCCGTTTTTTATACATGGTAAACGGAAATTCCTGCCCCATGGCCACTGATTTTCCTTTGATGGTGATGGTATTGATATCTTTCATCTTTTCGATACCATTCACTTCGTAGTAATTTTTAAGAATTTGGTCAAGGGTTAAATCCTGAGCAAAAGCAGTTAGGCTGAAAACAGCCGCTAACATAAATAAGGTAATACGTTTCATAGAAATTAATTTTTGATGAATTTGTTTAAAGTCTTTTTATTTGAACTATTTTACACTCATTATCACCATGTTAACTTTAAACAGGTTTAATTATTGAATTGATTTATTGATTAAATTCATGGTTGGCACCATAGTATAAAGACTGTTTTGAAGACAATAGGTTACATCGTTTTTAAAACCTTTCCGTTTTAACAGATTCAGATGATAACACGATTGCAGGATATTTTCCAAAGAATCGGAATGGTATGCTTTTAAAAGCAGATGGGCAAAGTCGGAAAGTTCAGGTTGTTGTGTGCTGTGGTTTATAATTTCATCCATAATTTTGGCAGCGCACATGCCATCGTCCAACGAAAAATTGTTATTTGTTCCCGAGCAAAACAGCACCACATCCTCTTTGTCAGAAAGCTTATCAGCCACCGCTTCGGCATTTAAAAAAGCGCCGATTAAAACGGTTTCGGCATTTAAGCAGCTATTCAAGGCTTTGGTTCCGTTGGTGGTTGACATAATGATGGTTTTCCCCTTAACTTTTTCGGGGGTATATTCCTGTGGTGAATTTCCCAGTTGAAAGCCTTCAATTTTAACCGTTTGTTGTTCGCCGGCCAACAAAATATCATCTGGGTTGTACAACAACGATTTTTGTAAAGCCTCTTCGGGAGAAACCGCCGGAACAATTTCGCGTGCTCCGTTTGCCAAAGCTGTCAGCATTACCGAAGTGGCCCGAAGTACATCGATTACCACCACGGTTTTGTCCCGGGTGAGTTCGGCACGAGCTGCCGCGGCATAAGGAATAATACTAATCTTCACGTTTAGAAATTTTTATTTCAAAATCTTTATCCGAACAATTGGCAAATGCATGTTTATGATGTGGAAAATGATGGTTGAAAAACCCTCTGAATAAAATCAAGGTTCCAACACCTATTAATACAACAGGCCAAATAATCAGATGTGCGCTAACGCCAAACAAAACCGGAATAAAAAAGGCCGTTCCGATAAATACTAACAGATAACCGGTTAGTCTTCGGGGTTTGCGTGCTATGGCAAATATACCTATAAAAATAAGAATGGATTGCCAGCGGAAAATATATTCTGAAATTTCGAGGTTGATAAAGCCAAAATTACGGGCAAAAAGCAGTCCCCCAAAAATAAGTAACAGGATTCCTGTTAAAAGACGGTTGTTAGATTTTTTGTTTTCCATTGTTTTATTGTTTTAAAATGATGGAGCAAAAATAGGAGGTGTTATCCTTGTGGTAAAACAGAAATCGGTGAATGGTGGCGACAGGTCGGTGAGTTACTGATTGTTCTTCATTATTTTCTCCAACCGCCCGGTTGCTTCGTCCCAACTATACTTTTTATGAACAAAAGCATGGCCGTTTTCAGCCAGGGTACCCGCCAGTTTTTCATCACTTAAAAGATTGACAATGTGTTCGGCAAGCTCCTGCTCGTTTTTACCGATAAGGATTTCTTTTTGGTGTTGTGCACGTAAGGCATCGTTTGCCAAAGGAGTGGTAATGGCGGGGATTTTCATCGACATGGCCTCCAACAGCTTATTTTGAAGCCCGGTTCCGATGCGCATGGGGGCGATAAATACTTTTGCCGAGGAATAAGCTTCGCGGATATCATCGAGCCATCCCGAAACTTTAACCTTATCATTTTCAAGGGCTTTAACTTTTGCTGCCGGACTGGCGCCTGCCAGTAAGACTTTTGTGTCGGGCAGTTTTTGCCACACCAAAGGCATAATGTTGTTAACCAAATAGCCGGCAGCATCAACATTGGGCGGATAGCTCATGTTTCCGGTAAAAACCAAATCGTACTGCTTAGCGCTGTCCATGGGTTTAAAAAAGGCGTGGTCAACACCGTTGGGAATAACAACAATCTCCTCTTTTTCGGTTATCTGCATCAGGTTCCTGTCGGGATAAGAGATGATGGTTTTGTTGTTGAAAGCCCGAAACATTTTTTTCTCGTAAGCCGTAAGCCGTTTGTACTCAAGTTTTAAAACCGGTTTCATCCAAAAAGAGGCCTGTTCGAGGCGCCGTTTTACGCCATAGGAAAAAACATCTTGATAATCAATGGTTTTTAATGCGGGCAGGTTGGTACCATATTCAGCAGTACGTACCAGCTGACAATACACATGACCGGGTTGATACTCTTTAAAAAGCTTTTTAATAATCCGGTTTGCCTTTGAATTATAAAAAAATCCCACCTGCAGGGGCAACCCTGTAAAAAAGGCTTTTAAAACATTAAAAGGGATGGCGTACCATGGCAAATCGATAAAATTAATGGACCGGCAATAGGGTTGTAATTTACCAAAGGCTTTTTGTTTATTGAGCTTACGGTTGTGGTTTAGGGCACACAAAATAATTTCGTTATTTTTCGACAGCGACTTTATCTGCTGAAAAGCGCGCAGCTTATCACCTTTTTCCAAAGGATACGGAATGCGTGGAAGAATAACAAAAATCCTCATCTGTCCAAAATTGGTTTGATTTGGCAAAGGGGCAAATTTCGGATAAATTTCGATAAGTAAGTGGCAGGGACTACAAAAATAAAAACCAATAGTTTTATATGAGTAATTCCTGTTTTGATACGCTATATCACTTAATTGGATGTCCCGTTAGACAAAACCAGTCTGCATTATAATAGTACACTGATTGGGCTGATAAAACTGATTATTATGATAAGAAAGAAAAAATCAGTGTCCTATTTGATTTAATAAAATCCTTTTCACATTAAAGTAGAAACTATCCCTTTGCTTAATATTTTATCAACCTCCTTGTAAAAGCCGCACCTTCGGCAAAGGTAATTTTTATAAAATATACCCCCTGTTGTAAACCTGAAATGTTGATGCTGCTATTCAGGTTTGAATTAATCAGTCTTACAAGCCGCCCTGAAGCCGAAAATATTTCAATCTTTTTGATTTCCGCAATGGTTTTTATACGAACCTGCTCGCCGGCAGGATTGGGATAAATTAAAATATTGTTTTTTGACAAATTACTTACCGACGTAATCAAATTAAAATGAACCTGATAGGTCATTTGTGTAATGCTGTCGGCAGCGGTAACCAAAATAGTACCGTCTCCCGGAAGGGTATCTGCCTGCGTAACTATCATGGTTGCAGCACTATCGGTTGGCGTTCCATCAAGCACCGGAATAGCGTTTCCTTCAGGTACATCATATTGATAATAGGTTGTCAGCGGGTCAAAGTTTTCGATGGTAACACCGTTTACAGTCAGGTCGGAAAGAGTGGCATCGTTACCCAAATAATAAAAATATACGGTATAGGTCAGTTGATGCGTATTGTCGGCAGCGGTAACCACCACAGTGGCATTGCCGGGCACAGCAGTAGCCTGATTATTAACCACCGTAGCAGCCGTATCATTGGCAATTCCCTGCACAAACGGGATGGAGTCGCCAACGGTTAACGGATATTGATAGTTGAGGGTATCGGGATTAAACCCGGGAATGGTTTGTCCGTCAACCAACAGGTCGGAAAGGGTGGCATCCCATCCAAAATAATAAAAATGAACCGTATAGGTAAGCGTTGTAACGCCGTCATCGGCAGTAACCACCAAAAAAGCGGTGTCGGGAACTGTTTGCGCCTGCGTAATAGCCACTGTGGCGTAAGGGTCGGTAGGGGTTCCGTCCACAATTAACGGAGGCTCGTTGTAAATAAGTCCGTAATCGTAATTGAGCGTGTCAGGATTAAAACCCGGAATAGTAACGCCCCCAACTGTCAGGTCGGAAAGGGTAGCATCATGGTTATAAGCATAAATGAAATTAACAATATAGGTGAGCGTAGTATTGCCGTCTTCCGAAGTAACTACAAGGGTTGCTGTTCCGTTGGGGTCAACAGCCTGCGTTACTACCAACGATGCCAACGGGTCGGTAGTGGTGCCATCTACAACGGGAATGGGGTCGCCATTGGGCACGTTGTAATCATAATAGAGCGTGTCAGGATTGAAACCGGGAATGGTAACCCCGTTTACCGTTAAATCGGAAAGGGTGGCATCAGTACCGGCAACGTGAAAATCAATGGTATAGGTGAGCGATGTTACCGAATCTTCCGCCAGTACATAAACCGTTGATTGTCCGGGAACCGCAGGAGCCTGGGTGATTGTAACCACGGCATTGCTGTCGTTTGCGGTGGCACCGGTTACAAACGGGTCGCCGGCCGGAATGCCCACAAAATAGTGTAAAGTGTCGGGGTTAAAACCATCCACGGTAACATTGTTTACCGTAAGGTCGCTTAAGGTGGCATCATCGCTAAGGCCGGGGAAACCGATGTGGCCATCGGTAAAGATATTTTGCATGTAAATATCGCGACTTGCATCATTGTCTTCCCAAACAACAACAAACTGGTCGTTGTAAATGGTTGTATAAACTTCGTGCACTTTTTCGCTAACCCGTGTTGACATATCCGAAATGGTGGGTGTCCAGTTAAAATTTCCATTTTCATCCACCGAAAATGCTTTTATGGCACGGTCAACGGTTCCGCCGCCAATATACTCTTCGTAGGCAATAAGTGCATTGTCGCCATCCATGCTGCCACCAATAAGGTTGGCAGTACTTTGAGTCATGGGCACAAACTCCTGCCCTGTTGACCCCCACAGTTGCGCACCGGTAGCTGAAAATTTTTGACCCTGAATGGCAATCTGGCTTTGATTTCCATTATACTTATCCCAGGCAACCACCACCTCTCCGCTGTTGTTAACGCCTATTATTTTTACATTTTCATGGTTAAAAGAACTCTGGTCAGCCACCGCTTCCCCATTGGCCGCCCATGCTATTGTTCCGTTGCTGTTAACATGCTGTACGTAACTCTGAAGTTGCATAATGTTATTGCGGTCGTCAACCCAGCTGACAAGGATGCCATCTGAATCATCGGAAGCAATATTGAGGTTTGTCCAGGCCGAAATGCCACCGGCAGTTGAAACAGCAGCATCCGTACTCCAGACAGCTGCACCCGCTCCATCAAACTTTTGGGCATAAACATGTCTTGTGGGTGAATAAGAGGGCCCGGTTTGTTTGTAAAAAGCAACCATAAAGCTGTCATCCGACAAACCCAGTCCCACCGGGCCGGTATAGTCCTGTGTACCCGTCTGGTAGGTTATTCCCTGACTTCCCCAGGTTAAGGTGCCGTCAGGTTCAATTTTTTGCATTACCACTTGTGTGTGCGGCGATGCAGGGCGTTCCCACACCACCAATGTATTATTTTGTCCGTTAACACATATTTTGGGAGCATACTCATCTTCGGTTGCCGTAGTTAATGCAATGCCGTCGGCGCCCCATTCAAAATTACCCGAAGGAGATATTTTATAGGCATAAACATTGGCGTTGCCGTCGCGCACATCGTTAAAGGCCAACACACAGTTTCCGGAATTATCCACCGCCAAATCCCAATCGGATACCCACGAGTTTTGCAGGTGGCTACTCACCAATATGCCGCCGGTGGCCCACTGAGCGTTGCCATTGAAATCGAAATATTGCAACCGGACGTTATAGTTGCCACTTTCAGAAGAATAGAACCCCACATAAAAATGGCCATCATCGGTGTAGGCCGTATGAGGAACAGCCTGTTCGCCGGAAGCTGTTGAAACCGGAGTGTTAACTAAAGGGTCATCAGTCCACTGAGCAGTTACACTCATGGCCACAAAAATGATTACGGTTAAAAACCAAAACTTTTTCATAAAGCAAAATAGGATTTTAAAAATTGAATACTCCAAAAGTAATCAAAAAACCTTTCGGGTCGAAGAGGAGATGAGTGGGAAGTTGGGAAGTTGAGAGGGGGAGGTTGTTGGATTGTTGCATTGCTTTCTTGATAATTGCTCAATGAATATTGTTTATTTAAAGTTCCAGATTTGAAGTTTAAAGTTGCATTCTGCGGGGAGCGGTTATGGTGAGTGGTACGACGTTAGGAGTGCTGTATCGAACCATGGCAGGGAGGCGGGGTGATGCTCACGTTCATGCCTCGATACAATTTTTCTTCGCTGAGACTACGAAAAATTACTCGGCATGACCACCCCCTTTTTTTACTTTGGTTGATTAATTGAAACGGAGCCGTAATTTGCGAGCAAAGCAAAGCCCTCCCGGATGAACATCCCTGCCCGTTCGATCAGGCGGGCCTGCCCGACTATGTCTCTCAGGCGGGCCTGCCCGACTGCGTCATTCAGGCGGGCAATCTGAAAGAAGATAACATACTTAATATAAAATGATTACATCGTATTATGTATCATCCGGATTGCAAATCCGGACGAGCTTGTGGATGTAAAGTATCGGGGTTAAAACCATTCACGGCAACAAAATATTAACATCATCAATCCGGTTTATTAGATAAATCGTGTACTTTTGAAAAGATTTAAAAACACTTATTCTTAATGAAACAAAACACCCTAAACCTCAGCCTTTCAAAATTGATTATTTTGATATTGTTGCCGTTATTAATGGTAACCGGATGTAAAAAAAACACCCTGCCCCCCGACCCACCGGCACCAACCTACACCACTTATGTAAGCCACCAATATCTCGCTACTTACTCGGTGGGTATTATAAAAAATTTGTATGCAACCCTACAGCTTGCCTACCCCGACGCTGCCCCTCTTACCGAAAAAGTTCAGTATGATGTAAATGTGTACAGGGTTGTTTATAAAACACCTTTTCAGGGTAATATGGTTGAAGCTTCCGGGCTGTTATGTGCTCCGGTGTCAGCAGGCAACTCATTTCCCATGATAAGTTTTCAAAACGGAACCAACACATCACATGCCGAAGCACCCTCTGTAAATCTTAGTAATCCTTTTTTTCAATATCTGCATGCCACAGCTTCCATGGGATACATTATGTTGATTCCCGATTATCTGGGGTTTGGCGAATCAGAACAGATGCCCCACCCCTATCTTCATAAAGAGAGTACCGTGGCCTCCATCGAAAATTTTGTGGTGGCAGCCTCGGAAATGATGGACAACGACCTTATTACCGTTAAATGGAACAACGATTTGCTTTTGATGGGGTATTCGCAAGGCGGCTGGTCAACGCTAAGTACCACTTACGATATCAATCAGGTGGCCTCGTTGCCGTTTAAAGTAAAGGCGGCAGTATGTGGTGCCGGCCCGTATTCTCTTTCGATAGTCCAGAATTTTATGTTTGAAAACACCACCTACCCCATGCCGGTTTACATGGCCTATTCGGGTGTGTCGTATCATCAACTCGGACTGATTACCAATCCGTTAACCGATTATTTTAATGAGCCTTATGCCGATAGTCTTCCTTCTTATTTTAACGGGCAGTACAATGGTGATGAAATAAATTCCTTTTTAAATGATACGGTAGCCGTTTTGATAGCCCCTTCTTTTTTAAACGGTATCAACACCGATCCTGCTTATGCTGATTTTAGAAACGCCATGGCTGATAACAGTATTTCAGGATGGAACACCTCCATTCCCATTCGACTTTATCACGGTACAGCCGACACTTATGTGCCCAAAACCACTTCCGAACAGGTGTATCAGGAGTTTGAAGATGCCGGTGCAAGCGACAGGGTTACCTATTTTCCTTTGGACGGGCTTGACCATACCACCGCCGCGGTACCAACCATTTTAAATGCGTTACTTTGGTTTAACCAGCTGGAAGAAAAATAGCACGGCCGGTATAAATTTCTTAGGCTTTTATTATTTCTTAACATTGATTTCCTTTGGATTAATGCACATTTAAGCTATATTTGCATTCTCTTATTTAAAAAGATTACAAATAAATTTTTAAATTTAATTAAAACCTAAAATCATGAAAATTAACAGATACGTTGACATTTCAACCATTGACAGAGAAGCAAAAAAAGATTACATCGACCGTCATTCACCGTTTATT
>JALVAQ010000513.1 GCA_027011095.1 Bacteroidales bacterium | reverse complement strand
TTATATAGTCATCGGCACCAAGCTGCATGCCGGTTCTGATATCCTTTAACGATGTTTTTGCCGTTAAAAAAATAAAGGGCGTTGAATAGGTTGCCGGTGTTTCGTTTAAAATATTATAAACCTGATAACCGTCAACAACGGGGATGTTGATGTCGCAAACAATGGCGTCTGGAGTGGTTGAAAAGGCCATTTGTATGCCTGTTGCGCCGTTGTCGGCAACATATACTTCAAAGCCTTTTATGGTTAAAAAGTTTTTAATTGTTCCCGCAAGGGAAGTGTCATCTTCGATGATTAATATTTTGTTTTTTTGCCGCATCTATTTTCTAAGGTTTATTTATTTTTGATTATTATTTCGTTCTCTACTTCAGCCCAGTCTATATACCTGATTCGTTTTGCTATTTTTTTCAAAGTAATTAAAACTTCAGTTTCATTTGGCAGCTGGCCATAAACCAAATTACCAAAAGTCCCGTGATAGGTTTTGGAGAGTTCATTCCAGACAGTTTGCGTTTTGGAAAAAATAACGGCCTCTTGAGGATGTTTTGAAAGCCAGTTGTTGTTATTCTTAAAACTATGAACGTCGTTTTTTGCAACCTTTTTCAAAAGACTATCAAAAGCTTCTGTTTCAAAAAAGTTAAAGAGTTCGCTATCTGTTAAAATTTGATGAATGTCGTATATATGCCTGATTTTTAAATTTAAATCCCTTATTGGATCATCCGTATGTGAGAAGCGAACAAGACTCATAATTTTTTCACACAAAGTTCGCCTGATATCCAATGTTAGAACTTCAAATGGCAATAAGTTGTATTTATCAGCTATTTCATTTTGCCCCTTAGCTAACATCATTTCATAGATAAATGTATGAATCTTCTGTTTTGAATGTGGTTCTGGGTTTCCAAGCCAGGTGGTTTCAAGGATGATGCAGTCTCTTACTTGTCCAAAATCATCTTTAAAAATATGAGGATATGAATGCGCTGTCTTCCGGTTCATGCCCATTTTCCTTGTAATATCTTTCAGGTAAAATTCCGGTAACTCATTGGATACAAGTTTTCCGATCTTTTTTAGTTTTGATTTCAATTTGTTGCCGGTATCTGCCTCACTTCGCAACAAAACCAGATCAATATCTTCCGAAAATCGTTCTATTTTACCAAAACATTTTGACAAAGCCGTTCCTCCTTTAAAAACGACATCTTCTTTTATTTCACTATGGAAAACATCATACAAAGCAAGTGTAACCCAATAGTCCTTTTCAATATATATTTCACGCAATCCTTTGTATTGGGCAGCTGCTCTGATTGCTTGTTTAAATATTGTTATGTCGTTGTGTAAGTTCATTTTATATTCCAGTTCTCGGCTGTTGATAAAACTTCTTTTGTCAATCCCAATTTATAAATTGTTATAGGGTTAAGAGTGGACTTTATTATGTCCATGAAATTGTTGTTTCCGGTTTCTTCCAATATTGCACCGGTCAAAGCTCTTGTTTTTGCCGGATATTTCAATAATAAATTTACAAAATGCTTTAATCGGTTGGTTGACATTTCAGATATAAGTGTTTTGAATCTGTTAATTACAAATTTGATATCAGAATCGGGAATTTTATTAAAATATTTTATAGCATCTAACAGTTGTAATAATGGAATATTTTCTTTTTTGATATTGTTCTTTTGCAAAACAAATGTGATTTTATATTTCCCGCGCGTTAACGGTGGGCGGACAGAATTTCTGCCTATTTGGATAATATTTCCAATCTGGGTTGTAAGTCCAAGTTTGCTATAGATACTTAATCCGGTTAGGTATCCAATGGGTCTGTTATCCTTTTCGAGAAGGTCTTTTGCTATCTGATATTCACTGGGGTCAAGTTCTCCGAATGGTGATTTTTCCGGTATATAAAATCTTCCTCTAGAAATTTTTTTCAGTCTTCCTGAAAAAACCAGCCTGTTTAAAGCTTTTATTGTCGCTTCTGCTTTATTGGGTTCCCCAATAATCTCGGAATAAGTAAAGACATATCCTGGAGCTATATTATTGACTTTCTTTGATACAGATTTTGCTATGCTTTCGGTTTCCGATTTCATTATGTCCAGTTATTTAAATAATATACTGGACAAAAATAGTGTTTTTCTTAAGATAATTTATTGTTTCAGGATTCTTTTTTGTATTACTCCCAAACTCAATTTGATAAACTTTGCCGTCTGTTACAGTTGTCACAGAATTTGTAACAACTGTAAAAATCTTTATTTACTCTGTTTACTAATTACTTTCAAAAGGCAAAACCACCCTGATTTTTGTTCCTTCGTTTAATTTGCTTTCGACCGATATTTTACCACCGTGCAAATTAACACAACGTTTTACAACCGACATACCTACGCCGGTTCCTTTAATATTTTCCACATTAGAACCACGGTAAAAATTATCAAAAATTCTTTCGGCATCATCCTGTGCCATTCCTATTCCCTTGTCCTCAACAATTATAATTATTTCGTGTTCACGGTTTTCAAATGTAAAACTAACCGTTTTATCACCTGAAAACTTAAGCGCATTTACCAGCAGGTTACGTACAATATGAGTAACCAATCCTTTATCTATCACCGCATTAGTAATGCTTAACCGGTTAACTGTTTTTATACGGTTATTATATATCGGAATTGATTGCAACCCGTTTGCAATGGTTGTCAACAAGTCGGAAAGATTTGTTTCTTCGGGATTAAATTCAAGAATGGTATTTTTATCGAGTACTTCAAAATTTTGCATCATCGATACCATGTTTTCAACACCGGTTGAAATATATTGCAGGGTTTCTTTTCTCATTTTTTCATCCATACTGCTGTCGTAATCGCGTAAAAGCTGGGCATTGGACGATATGATGGCCATGGGTGTCCGGAACTCGTGACTTACGGTGGAAATTAATTGTGTTTTCAGTTTTCCAAGCTCCTTTTCGTGTTCCAATAGTTTTTTAACCTGCTCTTCGCTTTGGCGGATGATTTGATTTTTATACTTGATTTTTTTATACAATACGAAAATAAAAATAATCAACACCAACAGTACAACTCCGGCAAAGCCAACAATATAAATTATTTGCAAACGTTCGTTGCTTATTTTTTTTGAGGTTGACAGCTCCACATCTTTTAACTCAAGCTCTTTCATTTTTTGATTCAACTCAAAACGGCTTTTCAGGTTTGCTATTTTAAGGTCGGTTTCGGCTTTGTATAAAGAGTCGCGTTTTTGATCGTAAATTTTTTGATACCGGAAAGCCTCCTTTAAATTGTTGACTGAATAATAATAGGCGGTTAATGATTTATAAATATCAACTTCCAGTTTACTGGCACTTATCTCTCTTGCAACAGTTAGCGCCTCACCAAATAAATCATAAGCCTTTTTATAGTTTTTCTCTTTCAGGTAAATCATTCCCAACGAGTTTGAAAACGATGCAAAATCGTACTTGTTTCCGTTTTCTTTTGAAATTTTATAGGCTTCAGCAAGTAACGGTTTGGCTTTTTTATAGTTGTTTTGTTTGATATACACGGCGCTCATCCGTTCCAGAGCATGCGACTGAAATGTTTTATCACCCTGTCTTTTTGCTTCTTGTAAAGCTTTGTTGTAGTATTCCAACGACTGTTTATAATCGGCCAGAAAATCGTAATCGGTTCCCAAATTAATTAATGCCACCAAAAAATTATAGTCATCATTTTGTTTAGTGGCAGTTTGCATCGCTTTTTTGTGGTATTCAACAGCTTCGGTATAGTTGCCATACTTTGAGTAGATAGCACCAATATTGTTTAACGAGTAGGCCAGCTTTTTTGTCAAATTATTTTTAAGGCGCAGCTGATAGGCCTGAATAAAATAATCGAGGGCAACCTTGTCATCGCCAAGATAATAATACACAACGCCCATGTTGTTAAGCGCCGCAACAATGCTGGGCGGGTCATTAATTATTTCAGCAATCTTTTTTACCTCTTCAAAGGTTTGTAACGCTTCAAAATACCTGCCCATTTTAATGTAAATGCCTGCCTTGTTGTTGGTAAAAAAAATTACCCCAACCTCATCGTTAATTAAGTTGGAATAATAGATGGCCGAATCGTTGTTAACGATGCATTTTTCCAAATCGCCTGTTTGCTCATAAATGTTACAATACAAATCGTATGAGTCTGAAATATAGAAGGGTAAATTCTTATAAAAGGCCAGCGTTTTCATTTTTTCGGCATAGTAAATGGCCGAATCGATATTTTTTGTTACATAATATTTCGACAGTTTTTTGAAATCGATAAGCCGGGTTGTATCGTTGGTTTGTTGCCGGACATCATCTATTAAACTGTCCACAAACGATGTTTGCGGAAACAGGTTTCCGATTAACAGCAATAAAAAAACTGAGAAAAATGTGCTCCTTTTCATAAAAGGGCGCAATTTACAATAAATTAAATCAGATTGTGAAATTGTGGAAAGAAGCTTACCCGGGTTTCATGCCAAATCATCGGCTAATTTCTGGTTTTTGCACATCATAATAATGTCATGTCAAGTTTTATGTTTTGGGTATTTATTAAGTTACAAATTTTTTTATCCTCCCTCTTTATCTCTCCCGAAACAAGTTCGGGACAGGCTCTCCAGAGGGAGAGATGAAGCGGTTGTAACTTAATAAATACCATTAACCTTAGTTGAACTCTTAACCTTGACTTTACAATAGGAGGTAGCCTACGTTGTCTTTTTGTTAACCTTTTATAATTAATAATGATGATAAGTATTGTTTAGTATCTTTGTCAAAATTCAGGTCACTCCTAAATCTACGATGATGCAAAATCCAGGCTGTCATCTTTTTAACCAAATTATTATTTCAAGCAGACAACACTATGTCAAGAAAAAACAATAAAAGAAAATATAAAGGAACCCTACAGG
>JALVAQ010000512.1 GCA_027011095.1 Bacteroidales bacterium | reverse complement strand
TGTTGATTTGGCCGAAAAGGAGGCTGAAAAAGCCAATGCCAAACGGATAGTATCCATTGAGTTGGAAGTGGGTAAATTGTCGGGGGTGGTGCTTGAAGCGCTGGAGTTTGCCTGGCCGGTTGCAGTGAAGGGAAGCATGCTTGAAAAGGCGAAAAAAATTGTAGTGGAAATTCCCGGAAAGGCAAAATGTTCCAGCTGCGGTGCTCTTTTTGATTTGGAAAATCTTTACGACCCCTGTCCCGAATGCAACGATTATATTAAAGAGGTGATGCAGGGTAAGGAATTAAGAATAAAATCGTTGGAGGTAGATTTTTAAGGAGGGTCCCCGGGCTAAAGCCTGGGGGAAAGAAAAGCCCGAGGGAAGAGAAGACTGAATTTGTTATCCGAACTATTCCGAAAACGCTTCCGATAGTTATCGGAGGAACTGGAGGTGAGGCAATTATATGACAATGAAGCAATGCAACAATGAAGCAATGCAGCAATTGAGCCATCGAATTATATCCCCGGGCTGAACCCCGGGGGAGAAAAAATTATATAACAATGCAGCAATGTAACAATTGAGCCATCGAACAGTTATAGTCCCCGGGCTAAAGCCTGGGGGGAGAAAGGATTAAGCAATAAAACATTAAACAATCAATACCATGTGTTTAGCAGTACCGGGAAAAATAATCAGCATCAATAATAAAATTGATGATATTTTCAGAATAGCAAGAGTATCCTTCGACGGAGTAGTAAAAGAGGTCAACCTGACCATGGTGCCCGAGGCCAAACTCGGCGACTATGTTCTGGTTCATGTGGGCAGCGCCATCAGCATAGTTGATGAGGAGGAAGCGCTGTTTACGCTTGATATTCTTAAAAAAATGGATGAGGACGGCGTTGACGAAAGTCAGTATTCCATTCCGGAATGAGGATTACGTAGCCTCCTTTTAGTCAGCTGTTATTAGCTGCGCGTCATTGGCTTTGCTGTCGTTTGGTATCCCGTGATTTTCGGGTATTAATCAGTTTTTCCAACCCTTTTTTAAAATCTTTGTATTGTTTGTTTGGCTTTCGGGTATCCTGATTTAAAAGTGCAAGATAGGCTTTATCATACTGTTTCTGCTGATAATAAGCAATCACTAAGTTGGCAAGGGTTTTTTCGTAATGGGGAAAAAGGAAAAGTGATTGCCGGAAATATGAAAGTGCCTCTTCTTTTTTACCGAGCTGCGCGGCCACAATACCCAGATTATTTAAAACAGCCGTTTGATAAGGAAAATTATTGTATGCCCATTTTAAATCGCTGTAAGCCTGATTCAGGTTATTTAATTTCATTTGAGCCAATCCCCGAAACATTTTAATGGGCACATTGTTATAATCGGTATTGGTAAATACGCTGTAAGCTTTGTCGCAATATTTAATTACCTTTTTTTGGTTTCCCGTTTCGTTGGCTATATACAGTTTTCGTACATAATATTCCGATTTAACATACGTATAAGCGTAATAAACAGCGAAAAGCGATATAATCAGAACCAAAATATTAATCACCCGGTAAAGTGTTGTCTTGCCGACTGCACCATCAGGTTTACCATACAGCGCGATGATTACAGCCATCATCAAAGCCAGATAAATTTGATGGTTGATACGCTCCAGCGGAAAAGTAAAAAACGAAGCAAACATATATCCTATGATGCCCGATAGCATTAAAATGGTTAGCAGCAGCCGGTTTTTATCTTTTTCGGAAAACAGAATTTTAAAGCCGTAATAAACAATAAAGCCAAAGATGGTTAAAAACAACAGCAAGCCTACAATGCCTTTTTCGGTAAGCACCCATATATAATCGTTGTGAGGCCTTAACCAGTTTTGATATTTACTGCCGAAATTAAGATGATAATAGGGAATTACGGCAATTTTCCAGTTGCCGGCGCCCACACCAAGCCATGGGTTATCCTCAAAAAGTTGCAGTGAGGCGTTCCACATTTTAATTCGGTGCTGTGCGTTGGCCGATTTGGTGCTAAAGGTTGATGAAGCCTGCTCTTTTAACAATGAAAAGGAACCTGACTGCTGTACAAAAATCAAGGTAACAACTGAAAAAATTACTATCGCACCTGCTGTAATTCCAATTGCTTTCTTGTTTTTTATTAAAAAACCTTTCAGGTTTTTATTTAAGTAAAATAGCGGTATCAATATTAATACACTCAATGCAAAAAATATTACAGCTACCCACACCGACCGCGTTTGAACAATGGTAATATCAATCAATATCATTAACAACGAATAAGCTGCAACTCCTTTCCACCACCGCTTTAAAACCACAACTCCATAAATAACAAACGGCAACATTAACAACAACGAAATGGCAAACTGGTTTTTGTGTGCCATCAGTCCTTTTACTTCATACAAAGCCATATATAAAGCCTCTCCTGATTTTCCGGGCACATTATTTATATATTGGTAAACCCCTATATTTGTGGCAACTATGGTGCTAATAATGATGCTTTTTACCAATACATTGAGGCTGTTTTTTTGTGTTTTTATATAATCGACAAAGTATATTAATAAGCCGGCAGTTAATGTTGATTTTACCACATCAAAAGCACCTGCACCCGGGTTCATGGCCGGTATCAGGGATATCAAAGACCACACAATATAGAGTATAATAACAGGAAAAACACCTAATTTGACAAACCGAAACGAGCATGTTTGTTTTTTTTGTTTTAAAAGATTGAAAACGGCAACCAAAAGCACCACTATGCTTAAAACAAACAAACGGGGAGCCGCATTAAAATCCATTAATTCTTTAGAAGATACTAAAGGAATCAGCAATATTAATGTTACCGGTAGAAAATAGAGTTCAAACAAATCTCCAAGCCCTGGTTTTTTGGACGTTTGTTGTTGTTTTGTTTTTACTGCCGGTTTGGGGGTTGCTTTTTTATGTTTTGGCATAAGGGGTGAAAAAGGGTTTAGGCAAAGGTAGAATTTTAATTGGTTTAAAGGAGAGGGTATTTAAATTGTAAAGGGATGATTTAACGTGATTTTGCAAGAAAAATTCAAAAAAGAACTATTTGTATCGGCCAATTCAAATCCGGAAAAAACAACCCCTGCTCCAAAAACCCTTTCCACAGCATGTGCCATCGTTTTATCCAGTTGGCTGTTTTCTTCTTCAAAATCTTCATCTTTTAACCCTAAGTTTAAAACCGGCAACAACACTTCTTTGCGTGCATAAAACATACTGCCCGCTACAAACAGTAATCTTTTAAGCTGTTGTTTTTGAAGACCCATTTTTTCGCAAAGTATTCTGACCCGCTCAGGGTTTCCTCCATAGTAAAGCGACATTGGAAGAATATGTCCTTCAGGCCCTGCCATACCTACTTCATTATTTTCAATAAAAAGTTCATATATTTTTTTAACCTCTCCCTCTCCAATAAGTTTTGAAAACAAATCGGTACTCCAAAGGTCTTTTTTATTAAGGTGATTGGAGCGCTTGGTATGAAGCTTTAAAATCAAATTATAGTTTTCGTCAAAAACCACAGGCAATATCTTTAAAAAAGGCAAAACATCTCTTCCGCGGTTTTTTACCGATAGTATTGAGTATGAAATACCTGTTTGATTAAGCAAGCCATCAATGCTATCATGTAAGTTTTCCGGACAGGTAATGAAAATTTTAAAAGAAACCGTTTTGTTTTTTAATAATAAAGAGAGAATTTCCTTAAACACATCAATATAAAAAACATGAATTACAACTGCCAGCTTTAATTCTTTATTACCAGGTTGTTGTCTTGCAGTTTTGATGTTAATTGTATTATACTTTTCTTTATAAGCAAAAACCCTGGCATTTTTCCAGTGTTGGTAAGAGGCAAACCTGCTAAAAAGAAAGGGCAATAAAGAAAACAGAGCTGTTTTTAGCGCTTCTTTGGTTTGCCGTTTAAGCCTGACGAGTTTCCAAAGTTTTGAAAAATCTATTTCTATGTATTGGTTGTTACTTTGCAATGCGTTATTTCTTTACCATGAATTACCGGTTTGTTAAACAACTGGAGATTATTACAGAACATCCCCAAAATCGGGTTTTAACTTTTGGAATGTAAAAATACCCACAACAAATATGGAACCGCATATTACCCAAAACAGTATTGTCATTTCCGGAAAATTAAAAAACCACTGTTTTTGAACAAAGGTGTATCGATACCCTTCTGTGATGTAAAAAAAAGGGTTTAACAACGCAACATATCTGTAATTTCCGTGTAAATTAGCATAGGGCCAAAATATTGGTGTTACCCAAAACAACATGGTTACCACTATGTTAACAATATGTGCCATGTCTTTTATAAAAACATTAATGGACGAAACAAACCAACCAAGCCCTGAAAACAAAAAAATCATTACAAACCAATAATAAAAAATTTGTATCCAATAAATGGAAGGTTTTATGTTGTGAAAAAGCAATATTACAACCATTAATACAACAAGAAACACATGGACAATCATGCCCGACAAAATTTTTATTATTGGAATTAAACTTACCGGAAAATTTGTTTTTTTTAGCAGGTATGAATATTGATTGATTGAATCGCAACTGACTATTAAGGTTTGACTAATAAACAGCCAGGGAACAATACCTGTAATTAAATAAACAATATAGGGAGTTCCCGAAGGCAGGGTGCCCCCTCTGATTCCTACCGTAAAAGTAAACCATATTACAAAAATATAAGCGGCCGGTTGTATAAATGCCCAGGGCAATCCTATATAACTGGATAAATACCTGCTCTTGAAATCACGAATTACCAAAGTAAACAAAATATATCTGTTCTTGTAAATGGAGTTAAGAAAACTTACGATGGTTTTAATTATTTTCATATTGCTCAACTAATTTAATATTAACCTGTTCTAAAACCAATATTGTATTTTGCTTAA
>JALVAQ010000511.1 GCA_027011095.1 Bacteroidales bacterium | reverse complement strand
GTACTGTCCATTATCGTTTAAATATTTATCCAAAACTACTAATTTATTTTTAATTTTCATTTTTTATCCAATTAATCTTTAACAAAAAGCCGGAGAAAACATTTCCCCGGCCTTATAAATTTCAAAAATAGTAAAATACCTACTTTTTGTCGCCAATACCAACGGTATCCATGGCAACAGCACTCTTTTCAATGGTCATTTTTACACCGTTACCCACTTCAATCATAACGGTTGATTCTTTAACTTCCAGTATTTTACCGTGGATTCCTCCGATGGTAACAATTTTTTGTCCTTTTTTAAGTTCTTCTCTGAATTTTTTCTGATCCTTAGCCTTTTTCTGCTGTGGACGGATAAAGAAAAAGTAAAATACAACTAAAATTAAAAGCAACGGCAGAAACTGCATCAGCGCATTGGGTTCACCGGCAGGAGTTGCTTCAAGTAAAATAAATAATGTGTTCATGTTAATTTGATATTTGTTTATAATTAATTTCGTTCGGGATTAAGCACATTGGCTTTAATACGCAATATGGTTCGGTTTGGTTGTGTATTAGCGAGAATAGTAATGGTTTTGTTTTGTATGCCTCTTTTGTGGGTACTGTCAAAAGTAACGCTAATGGTTCCTTCCTCTCCCGGTTTAACAGGTTCTTTGGGATAGCTCCCTACTGTACAGCCACATGATGTGCTTACTTTACTGATTAACAGGTCTGATTTACCTACGTTTTTAAAGTTAAACTTATAGCTCACTTTTTCGCCTCTGATAACTTTTCCGAAATCGTGAACTGTTTCGACAAAGGCCATTTTAGCCATGTCGTTTTTGGTGGTACCTTCGGCACTTTTGTCGTTTTTAACAACATCGGTCGAAATGTTTTTGCTGTTATTGTTGTTTTGGCAACTCATTAACGAAACGCCTAACACTACAACTAATACAAAATACAACTTTTTCATAATACAATGTTTTTTATTCGCCACCTCTGAAAATGGCTACCGACCCTTTGTAGGTGTAGTCTTTTTTATATCCGTGGCATTTTAAAATATAAAAATAAGTTCCATCTGCTAAATTTCCGCCATCCCAGTCATTTTGGTAGTTATTCGATTCAAATACTTTGTTACCCCATCGGTTAAACACAACCAAATCGGTACTCTCATAGTAAAAGTTCAATGGTTTACTATTGGGATTCGTCTCTTCAATGCTTTTAAAGGCTCCACCATCATTACCGCCCCCTGAACTTGGTGGAGCAACTTTAATAACAAAATAATTGTTAATGTTATCGCTTTTGTTTGGTGTAAACACATTTGGGATGGTTAATTGAACAGGTTTGATTGATACTCTTTTTAGATAAGTGGTATCGCAACCCTGATCGTTGTATGCTGTAAGGACAACAAAATAATCACCTTCGTTTTCATAGGTATGCATGGGGGTGTCTTCATAGCTTGTGCATGCGGTTCCGGCGCTATCGCATAAATCGCCAAAATCCCAAAAATGGTTGGTAATGGTTATGGAGTCAGCCGAAAGGTTTTCAAAGGAAAAAGAGATGTGAGGCCTTTCAATGTATGCTGTATCAGGGTCGGCGGTTATTTCAATCTCGGCATTGTCGTACGATTTGGTTCTAAAGGTATCAACAACATAACAACCATAGTTATCCATCACCTCAATATCGTAATTAAGATTGGCTTTTAAACCAATGGCCAGCGATGAATCGTTGGGCGCAATTTGAAGCGGATGAACATTCCAGATATAATGATATTCCGACGATGGAAAAGCACCTGTTGCAGTGGCTTTTACCTGAGCCGTATTGCCGTTGTCGTTGTCGCCGTTGGTACAGGTAAGCTGAACCTGTTCAAACGTCACTTCAATAGGCGGATAGGTCTGAACCCAAAAGGTGTCGCTAACACACTGTTCCAAAGTATTGGTGTCGGTAACGGTAACAATAAACCCCGTAGTATCCTGTATGTTAATAAGTAAGGTATTGCTGTTTCCCAACGATGTAGTGTCGCTGTCGGTTTGCCATTTAAAAGTACAACTGTCCTGCTCCGGCACACTTAACTGAAAATCGGCACCTATACACAAGGGGGGTGGTGTGTCGATGGTGATGGTGCAGTTAAGCTGTGAGTAAGCTTTCGGCGAGAGTATAACAATGCTTGCTAATGCTGCTAAAAACGAAACGATATACTTTGTTGGTGATTTCATACAATGCAAAATTATTTTGCCGGGCAAAGGTAAAAATAATATTGATGATTTGGCATATAACACGGCATTAAAACAAACCACTGTTCAACATAACCAAAGTACAGTTTTCAATTACCTCAATTCCCTGATTGTTCAATAGTTCAACCAGCTCATCATTTTCAGTTCCGGGATTAAAAATAACTCTTTTGGGTTGAAGCTTAATCAGATAATTGTAATAATCTTTTTGTCTTGAAGGGTTCAGATAGAGCGTAACCGAATGAACATCATCTATCATCGGAAATCCTGTTTTAAAATCAACATCCGCCACGGCACCTGCTCTTAACCCGATTGCCTCAACGGGATGGCCATATCTGCGTAACAGCCTGATGGCCTTGTTTGAATATCTTTCCGGCTTAATGCTGGCACCTATTACCAGTGTCTTCTTATTGGTCATAAAATAGCGAATTGGTTTACTGTTAAACGGATATCATGCAGTTTTAGTGTTCAAACAGACTAAAAGTGCTTAGTGTCAGATGATGTATCAGAAGCAATCTCAATACCTCATGTTTGACTTGAAACTGGTTTTTGATTGAAATAAGCACAATACAGCAGGAAACGTCATACAAACCATCAGGAAGGTCATCATGAACGCCGCCTGAATGACGCAGTAGGACAAGCAAACATGCAATTGGCTTTATTCTTAAAAACAATGTTTACCATCGCCAAAGACAGTCCCGTTAGGGAGGCAACATTTTTAGCCCCGTATGAAGCGATAGCAAAATACGGGGGTATAAAAACAGTAACAAGATTAGGTTTTGGCGCGTATTTTTGCCCGCAGGTTGCAAAAATCGTGACAAAACCTACCCCACGGTTCGATACAATTTTTCTCCGTTACCACTGCGAAAAATCACTCACCGTGACCCGCAAAACTTCTAAACCTCTCCTCCGATAACTATCGGAGTTATCAGAGGAGAAATGATGGCCGTACCATTATCCACTCTCCCCCGGGGTTCATCCCGGTGGAGAAACGAATAATTGGTATCTGTTAGTCTATGGAGCTAAACTACACCATGTTACAACAAACTTGTCATTAGTACCAACGGGAACGACCTCCATAACACCACCCTACCCTTCCCGTAAAATCCCGGCCAAAATGGCGTAATAATAATTTCTTAACTGTCAATTTTACAGTGTATTAAAATAACAAATCTCTATTCTACTGAAAATGTATCATTTCCGGAATTACCGATTTTCATGGTAAGTTATTTGATAAAGATAAGGCAAATTAAAAATTAAAGGAGGAAAATAATATGAACTTAAATCAATTCACCATAAAATCGCAGGAGGCCATTCAAAAGGCTCAGGAGGTTGCATCGGTTAACGAGCAACAGGCAATAGAAACCATTCACTTGTTAAAAGGTATTTTAACAGTGGACGAAAATGTTACTCCGTTTCTTTTGAAAAAGCTGAATGTAAATTTTGACGTGTTTACAAAGGCTGTCGATCGCATTGTCGATTCGCTGCCTAAGGTATCGGGAGGAGAGCAATACCTTGCCAAAGATACCAACGAGGTGCTTCAACGTGCCCCACGATATTTGAAAGAATTTGGCGATGAGTTTGTTTCAATAGAACACTTGTTGCTGTCGTTGCTGGAGGTAAAAAGCACCGCTTCGCAGTTAATGAAAGACAACGGTATTACCAAAAACGACCTGATGGCCGCTATTAAGGATTTGCGAAAAGGCTCAACCGTAAACAGCCAGAGTGCCGAAGACCAGTACAATTCGCTGGACAGATATGCCAAAAATCTTAACGATATGGCTGAAAAGGGTAAACTCGACCCTGTTATCGGACGCGACGACGAGATACGTCGTGTGTTGCAAATTCTTACCCGTCGTACCAAAAACAACCCTATTCTTATAGGTGAGCCGGGTGTAGGTAAAACAGCCATCGTTGAAGGCCTCGCACACCGGATTGTTGATGGCGATGTACCTGAAAACCTGAAATCGAAAAAGATTTACTCATTGGATATGGGGTCGCTTATTGCCGGTGCCAAATACAAAGGGGAGTTTGAAGAACGGTTGAAAGCAGTTACCAAAGAAGTGGTAGATTCGGATGGCGAAATTATTTTGTTTATCGATGAAATTCACACCTTGGTGGGAGCCGGAAAATCGGAGGGTGCCATGGATGCTGCCAATATTTTAAAACCCGCTTTGGCCAGAGGCGAGTTACGAGCCATTGGTGCCACCACTTTAAAAGAGTACCAAAAATACTTTGAAAAAGACAAGGCACTGGAACGACGGTTTCAGCTGGTTATGGTTAACGAACCCGATACCATGTCGGCTATTTCTATCCTGAGGGGATTGAAAGAGCGTTACGAAAATCATCACAAAGTGCGTATTCAGGATGAGGCAATTATTGCGGCTGTTGAACTTTCGCAACGGTACATTACCGACCGGTTTTTGCCCGATAAGGCCATCGACCTGATTGATGAGGCTGCCGCAAAATTGCGGTTGGAAATCAATTCGCTTCCCGAAGAATTGGAAGTGGTTGAGCGCCGTATCCGCCAGCTTGAAATTGAAAAAGAGGCCATCAAACGCGAGCACGATAAGGTTAAACAGGCTGTCATCGAAAAAGAACTTGCCAACCTTAACGACGACCGTAACCAAATGAAAGCCAAATGGCAGGCTGAAAAAGAGCTTGTTGATAAAATTCAAAAG
>JALVAQ010000510.1 GCA_027011095.1 Bacteroidales bacterium | reverse complement strand
GCATTGTACTATAACCAAACCGGGCAACATAATATAGCAATGGGTTTTGAGGCGGGTGAAAGCACCAGTGGTAATAGTATTAGCGGTTGTGTGTTTCTTGGATATCAGGCAGGTAAATCAAATACAAGCAGTAATAAACTATTTATTGATAATTCGGATGACACAACTCCACTCATAGGTGGCGATTTTAGTTCTGATGAACTATATTTTAATGCTAACAAAGTGGGTATTGGAACCGATAACCCCTACGAACTACTTGAAGTTGCCGGTACGTCGGGCAACACGGCACGTATGATTGTGAGCGATGGAGAAGGCTCCAACAGAAATGCATTATTATTTGTTTCACCCAGTGCAACTTACAATTATTCGCGCATCGATTCATATAAATATGGAACAGGCTTAGGTGGAGTTGAACTACGGATTAACACATCCGGCAACGGCAATACAATTTTTGGAGGTGATATATTACCTGAAGCCCATAAAAGTAAAAACCTTGGTTCAAATACAAAAGCATGGGATAATGCTTATGCCGATGATTTCATCACCTTAGGTTCAGCAGCTTTTGCAAACATAAATGTAACCAAACAACTCATTTCTTTCCCTCCGAAAGAAAAGAAAGCTGGTGCATTTGACGAATACACCGAAAAAGGCTTAAAAGAACTCGACCCTGCCTCATTACCAAAAGAATTAACAGAAGATAATGCATTGTTGATTGATGAAATTACAACTTATAACTATAAAGCTAACTATGAGCAACAGCAGCAAATAGAAACTTTAAAGAAAGAAAATGCTGAATTAAAAGCACGCCTTGAGAGATTGGAGAAATTAATAATTAATAAAACACAATAAAATCATTCATGTAATTTATAGAATGAAGTACGAGCCAATTCCATACTATTAAAGAACAATAGTTTGCTGCGTTTGTGCTTCGTTCGCAATGACAATTAAAAAACCAGAAAAAATGAAAAAACTGTTATTTTTATCATTAGCCCTGGCAATGATTTTTGCAACGGGTTGTGTAAAAGAAACCCCACAACCCGACCCGGAGCCAACCCCGGAACCAACTACAGAGTATATTGTTGCCGAAAACACAGTTGTTGTTGATGCAGATGCAAGAAACGCAATCACTAAAATCGACACATCGAATTTTCAGTTCACTTTTGATGGAAACAGTAACATTATCGATTCTCTTAAAGTTGGCGATATACTTGTTGACAGTGCTTCCGAAATGGCGCCTTACGGATATCTTAGAAAAGTAAAATCCATTAGCAGCACTAAAGATGGCGAAGCAGTTGTGGTTACCGAAGCTGCCACATTGGTAGAAGCCGTTAACAAAGGAAGCATCAATTTTAATACCGGTAAACTCAGTATGGCCAATGTTGAACGCTATGAGCTTGCTGAAGGTGTTAAATTGCAGAACCTTAAAAACACCGACTTCACTGTTTTTTCAATGGATTATGAAAAGGTATTCACCAATGAGTACGGTGAGGTAACCATTTCGGGGCATACCGACCTCGACATTGAGTTCTTTTTCGATTTCGACTGGGATTGGGAGCTTTTGCCCTATCCACATGCGTTTGTCGATAAATTCGAATCCGGCGTAGAAATTAACCAAAGTGCCTCAATAATGGTTTACTCCGAAGCAGGAGCAGGAATGCACGAACGCATCTCTTTGGCAAAATTTTATTTCACCCCCTGGACCTTTACGGTTGGGCCTGTGCCGGTTGTGTTTGTGCCTCGTATTGAGCTATTTGTCGAAATGGATGGCAGTATAGTAGCTGTTTTTACATCATCGGCAAGCGAAAATTTCAACGGTCGCCTCGGATCCAGATATACCGATAACAATGGCTGGAGTAAGATTTCAGAAAAAGAATACGAAAAGGATTATGTGGCTCCAAACCTAACGGCAGGTGCTGATTTTACTGCACACGTTGGCCCGGATATTGCGTTGCTGCTTTATGGAATAGCGGGCCCTTATGCCGACCTCACCGCTTGCAGTAATGTGAATGCTTTTTTACATACGGCAACCGGAAACTGGGACCTTGAATTTAAAGTAGGAGTGCGAAACCGCGTGGGTGTGGTAATGGATATTATCGGCTTTAGAGAGGACTGGACTCCCGGTGAGTATTGTCTTTTTGAAGAAACACTAATGCACCTTCAAGATGAACCTTTTGGAAACGATATTTTTATATCCTATCCCGTTGACGGAAACTCCTATTTAATTGGTGACGATATTACGGTAACAACCTCTTATACAGGTGAAACTCCTGATGAAGTTGAGTTTATTTACGATTATAACCTTGTTTATACTGATACTGAAGAACCATTTGAATTTGTTTTACCCACTGCCGGTGAGGCTGAAGGAGGACACATCATTCGCGTTAATGCGAAAATCAACGGGCTTGAGATAGCAAGCGATCATGCTTCGTTTGATTTGATAATTCCTGTTTGGGAAATGCTCGATTTGAGTTCAGTAGGCTTAAACGAAAATACCGATGCCAACGACCTGTTTTTTAACAGTACCACCGATGGGTGGATGACCGTTGAAGCCTCAGGAACAGGAAAAATTCTTAAAACCAATGATGCGGGAGTTTCATGGGAAGAGGTTAGCTCCATCTCCACGCCTCTGCGTCAGGTTATTATGTTTAATTCATCAGAAGGAATTTTCCTTGCCGGCGATGGAAGGGTTATGTTTACTAGTGATGGAGGCTCCAATTTGGAAGAACTTCATTACGGTCAATTTAACCGGCCTTCGTTTCAATGGAACGATGTTTTTGGTCTGGCTACCAACAACGATGGTGAAATTGTTGCAGTTACCAAAGACGAAGGAATTCCTTACTATTTTAAAGTGGGCAGAGCAAACATGGCTTCACACGATCCTGCGGGATATTTCAATTTGCCCTATCCAAACGAATACGGCTTGCCGCCAAAAATTGTAATGAACGGCAACAGCGGATTCCTCTATAATGTTTATCACGAAGACCAGCCAAATAAGTCCTATTTCATGTCAACAACCGATGGCGGTGTTAGCTGGGAAGGTTTTGAATTGGGCTCGGTAGATGTAAACACCCAACTGCATGGTGCTCATATGCCCGATGAAACTCATGTGTGGATTGTTGGCGAAGATGAAGACGGCGCTGTAGTAATTATGTCGGAGAATGGTGGAGAGAGCTGGACAACCGTTGGCTTAACAGGAACTCCCGGCTTTAGTTCGGTTTTTTTTGTAAGCAACGATATTGGCTACGCAACGGTAAAAGACTGGAGTGATGAGTTTGAAGCCAAACTGTATAAAACATTGGATGGCGGCCATACCTGGAACACAATGATTGATACCAGAGGAAAATACGGTATGAGTAGCGTGTTTTTCCTCGGGCAGGATTTTGGCGTAGTATGTGGCAAGGGGCCGCAGGTTTACAGGTATTCGGTCGATTAACCACCGTAAGATTTCATTGTGTGGTAATTAAAATACAACAAAGATTATGATGGATAAAATACCCCGTTCCTGCACGATAGCCGATAGCTATAGGTCGTGCAGGAGCGGGGCATGTTTTATCTCTTTATCAATTCTCCGCTTTTTTTGTTACCGTCTATCGAAATAGTATATATGTACGAACCAGAACTCAAATGTTTAAGATTTATTTGTTCTTTAGTCGAAACGTTTTGCGAAACTAATTTCCGTCCCAGCATATCAAACAATTCAAAAACAGCCTGACCACTATTACCTGTAAATTTAATACTTAAACTATTGCTTACCGGATTAGGATAGAGTATAACATTATCATTGAAAAACTCACTTACGCCAGCATTATCTCCCGAATAAAATAAAGTATCTTTCTCTAACTTTACTAAGTCATTAGTTGTTGCATCCCAAATATAACGCACAAAACCTAATAATTTATTTGAAGAAAAATTATAATTCCAATAGGGCACAATCAAGTCGGATATATTGACTGATAAATCATAATTGTATTCATCTTTCCAAACAACTGACCACTGACCATTGTTATTATGGCGGTCATATGTAGTTCTTGATGTTTGATTTCCGTTTTCATCGTAAGTGAATTCGGCTTTCCAAAAACTTGTCCATTGACTTGTGTTTGTGTTCCAGTAATAACAAATTCTTGATAATAGATAACCGTTTGCATCGTAAATGTAGTCGTATTTAAAATAACTGAACCACTGACTTGAGTTTGTGCTACAATAATAAGTAATTACTGTTGTTAGATATCCATTTGTATCATAGGTGTATTCATCTTTCTTATAAATTACCCACTGACTTGTGCTATCATTCCATTTATTCCCAATTATTAATTCTAGGTTTTCGTTTGCATCGTAAGTGTATTCGTATTTATCAGAATTTGTCCACTGGCTTGTGCTGTCATCCCAATCATAAACAATTTTCAATGTTAGAGCTTTGTTTGTATCGTAAGTATATTCGTATTTATTAGAATTTGTCCACCGGCTTGTGCTATCATTCCATTTATATCGTATTAATAATGTAAGGCTTTCGTTTGCATCGTAAGTATATTCGTATTTATCAGAATTTGTCCACTGGCTTGTGCTTGTGTCCCGGTCGTAATAAATCAGGCTATCTAAGGTTTGTTTGTTAGTTTCGACATCTTTAAAATTCTTTGGAGATGATTTCAAATGATTATTGCCGGATAAAATATAATGCATTGTATGAAAATGCTCATATTTTGCTTCAACGGGAAAATGTTTTTTTCCATCTCTTGGCAAGGGATGATGTTCAACGTTCGATTGTTGTGCAAGTCCTAATACCGTAATAAACAACACTAAACAGAATAATATAATTTTCTTTGTCATAACAGTGTGATTTTTGAATTATTAAATAATTTTAATTTTCTCTCGTTTTTTCAATTTCTTTTATAG
>JALVAQ010000509.1 GCA_027011095.1 Bacteroidales bacterium | reverse complement strand
GTATTTAGTGATAAATTGCTGGGCTTTTTGTTCTTGCTGTATGGCAGCGGTATAATTACCCTTTTGCAGGTACGACTGAATTAAATAGATGTACAAGCTGAACTTGTTTTCCAGTACTTTTTTACTGCCTTCAATGTCAAGCCCTTTCAGTGCATAATAGACTGTGGAGTCATTGTTAATATTGCGATATTGACGTGCTTTTGTAAAAAATGCATTGAAAAGGCTGTCGTTGTTTACCGTTTCCTCAGAGGCATAACTGCAACGGGCAACAAGAAAAAACAGCAATAAATACAGGTATTTATAAAATTTATCCACCATCCGAAGATATGAGTTTCCTTAATACAAAGGTAACATATATCTTCAAACAGCGGATGTTTCAGTGTTTATTATGAAAAATATTTAAGCAGAACCTACCCGATATTGGCAAGAACGGGCAGGCTCAACCTACAAACTAATGTCAAGTCATGTATCTTCTGGCTGTGAGATTGCTTCGTCGTCCGATATTTATCGGAATCCTCGCAATGACGTCACCTTGATGTTGACTTGACGCTAAAGTTTCCTTATCTGATTTTATAATTGCTGATTATTACACTTTGTTCCAGCCTGGTTACTAAACAGTGAAGGTTTTATAATGACTCGCTTAGGGAAAATTCAGGCATAGCTCACCTACCCAGGGTAATATTTTTACTCTGGTGTACCAAGCACAATGTGTTTATTGGCGTTGGTAGCTGTTAATTGTTATCGTTGCTATCGGTATAAACCGACATGTTGCATTTGCTGCCGTCAAGACGCAAAACGACCAGTCCCCATTGTCTTTCGTCGATGGCAATGGTTTTAGACGAACCCACTTCGATGGTGTAGGGGCCTTTAAAGGTTTGCATGTCGAGCGAATAGGCCAAAAATGTTACATAACCGACGGTGGGAGCTGTATCAGGGTCGGTTGTTTCAATAACCATCTTTCTTTTTTCAGCCGACATGGCCGGGTTGGAAGTGCGCGACATGGCAAAATAGGTTTGTGGATTTACCGGAGTGTCGTACGACGAAATTGGAAACTGGGCAAAAACGTTTGCCGAAAAGAAAATTGCTACTGCAAAAAATACTGAAAATAAAACATGTTTTTTCATGACAATAAAGTTTTAATTGGTTTGTGCCTACAAAGAAAATACATAAAAAGGGGCAAAACAAGGGAGGAACATGGTAGGTTTTTACCTACCATTAATGGTAGTATTTTGGTGTTATTGGAGCTTTGACCTTAAAGTAAATTGTTGCTTAGATAGCGTAAAACGCAGTGTGTCAGGTAAAAAGGTCAAAAAACCCTAAAAATTGGGCTGTTGTGCGGTTTTTTTGTACCAACAACACCTTTTTTTTGTCTGTAAATTGCTTTAAAATTTCGTTATTATAGTATCGAAAAGTTAATAAAGTGAGTCCCGAATTATATTTTATAAAAAACATATTTGACAGTTCGCTGATGAGTGCTTTTTGTTTTTTTTGGTTTTGATCGAAACATACCGAAAAGCTGACAGCTGAATTTTGCATCAGGTTGATGTGGATTTTATATCGGCTTAAAGCTTTAAAAATATGAAAAAGGTTTGCTTCTTCAATAAAATCCATGTTGCGCGAGCTGAAACTTAACAGCGTTTGGTTTGGTTTGGCAATTATTTTCGGGATTTTGTCATCTTCGGATCTGTTTTCCGAAATCAGCGAAGGAGCAGCATGGGGTTCCCAAAAGGATCGTACTTGTAAGGTCAGTCCCTTTTTTTGCAAGGGTTGTATGGTTTTGGGGTGAATAACCGATGCGCCGTAAAAAGTCAGTTCGATGGCTTCGTGGTACGAAATGTTGTTAAGTTTAACGGCATCTTTAAATAGTTTTGGGTCGGCATTCATTAATCCGGGGACATCTTTCCATATAACTATCTCGTTGGCATTCAGAATGCTTCCTATGATGGCTGCGGTATAATCGGACCCTTCTCTGCCAAGGGTGGTAATGTTTCCATCGTTATCGCTACCGATAAATCCCTGTGTAATTACAATTTTGCCATCGTGTAGCAGGGGGAATAGGTGGGCAGTAATATTTTTTTCGGTTTGTTGCCAGTTAACCGAAGCATCGGTATGGTTGCTGTTGGTGGCAATGATTTTTTCGGCGGGCAGTTCGGCAACGATAAGCTTTTTAGCGGAAAGCCTTGCAGCCATAATTTTTCCTGAAATTTTTTCACCGAAACTTACAATTTCATCATAGCCGGTAAAGTAGTTGTCGAAGGGTTGGTTCAGTACATCCCAAAGGTTTCTGAACAGATTTTCCACCTCGTTAATAAGTTTATTGTGGTTAACAAACGGCAACGATTGAATAAGGTTTATGTGGAAGCTTTTGAGGGAGAAATATTCCGCAGCGAGTTTTTCATCTTTATGAATAGCAAGCGACAGCAGGTTTTCGAGGGCATTGGTGGTTTTGCCAATGGCCGAAACAACCACAATTAATGGTTCGCATTTAAACTCTTCAACAATGGAAACCATTCGTTCAATGCCTTTGGCATCGTTTAACAATGCCCCTCCAAATTTAAAAACACGTATCATACTTTTTTAACGCCGGTTGGTTTGGTTTGTTGCCTGCAAAATCAGAGCCGTTCTTTAATAAGCCCTTTTCGGTAGGCTGCAAGCAACAGTTTTAAATCGTCAATCTGGCTTTGCAACTCCTTACCAATGTCGGTATCTCGCACCCGCTTGCGGTTGGTTTTTGCTTCGATAAATATTCTGTTTGAGATGATGTCGATTTCTTCTTCGATGGCTTTTTGTCGCGACTCAAAGTGTTCGTGTTCAACCAAAACCAGTCCGTAGGAGTTATAAATTAAGGTATATCCCGCAACGCCGGTAACCTTTTGGTAGGGTTTCGACATACCGCCGTCAATTACAAACAGTTTTCCGTTGGCCTTAATGGGTTTTTCTCCCTTTTTCACCTTTACGGGTACGTGGCCGTTTACGATATGTGAATTTTCGGGGTTGAGGTTGAACTCTTTTAAAATTTTATCGGCATACTTTTCATCGTTATATACCAGGTTATAATAGTCGTTGCGTTCTTCCTTGTGGGTTTTTTTATCGGCTACAAAATAGCGTTCGAAGGTGGCCATTTTTTTCTTTCCAAACAGGGGGGAGGTTTCGCCACACCACAGATACCAAAAATAATCGAGGTTGATGTTTTCGTTTTTTGGGCTGAAGCGATGTTGGTATCCGCGGCGCACGGCAATTTCAAACCGGTCGCAAAGTTTTTTACCCGAAACGGGGCTGCCGCCGATTTCAAATTTTTGAAACGAACCGTCGCTATTCATGGGAATACAACCGTGGTAGAGCAGGTTGGAGTTGTAGGTAAGGTACATGCTACCGTGTGAAAACAGAAACTCAATGTGTTTTTGAAGCCGTTTGGAATTTTTTATGCTGAGGCGAAGTTTTTCCATAATTTCGGCCTCTTCGTTGCTTAGTTGGTAAGGGTTTTTGGGGTCGATGGTGGGGAAGTTCTTGTCAAGTAGCTCGTGTTTTGTACCATCAATGGTGATGGTTCCTTTTTTAAAGTCGATTTTATCGAGCACCAACCTGTCAGCCATGTTAAAATGCGGATTGCGCTTAATAATTTCACCTTCCAGTTTAAACTGGATGATGGAAATGGCTTTGTGCATCTTTTTTACCAGCTCGGTATTTTTGTCGATGACCTCCGTTTTGGGTGTAAACAGGGTGCAGTCATCGTTTTTGTACGTTTCCATGGCAAAGGAGGCCAGCGGAAGCATGTTGATACCGTAAGCGTCTTCAAGGGTGTCGATGTTTTGGTAGCGCAACGAAATACGGATGATGGTAGCGATGAGTGCGAGGTTGCCGGCTGCTGCTCCCATCCAAATAATATCGTGGTTACCCCATTGAATATCAACAGCGTGATGTTCCATAAGCTTGTCCATTACCTTTTCGGCACTGGGGCCACGGTCGAAGATATCGCCAATAATATGCAGCCGGTCGATAAGCAGACGTTGGATAAACTTACACATGGCGATGATAAAAGCCGGAGCACGGTTGATGTTGATAATTGTATTGATGATACTTTCAAAATACTCCTCTTTGTCTTCACCGCTTTCGTTTAAAAGCTCATCAATAATGTAGCCGAAATCGGCAGGCATGGCTTTTCTAACCTTTGAGCGGGTATATTTTGACGAGGATGCCCGGGCAACTTTTGCAAGCCGTTGCAGCGTAATGGAGTACCATTCGTTAACATCGGTTTCCTCCTTTAAAATCAGGTCGAGTTTTACTTTGGGATAGTATATTAAGGTGATAAGCTGTCGTTTTTCCTTTTCCCGTAAGGTTTTGCCAAAAATATCTTCCACCTTACGTTTTACCACTCCGGAGGCATTGGCAATAACATGGCTAAAGGTTTCGTCTTCGCCGTGTATGTCGGTAAGAAAGTGTTCCGTACCCTTTGGGAGGTTCATAATAGCCTCAAGGTTAATAATTTCGGTACTGGCCGCCTGTATGCTTGGAAAGGTGTCCGAAAGGAGTTTCAGGTATTTAATTTCTTTGGTAAGCTCTTCGGAAGAGTATTGATTGTCGTTAAAGTTAACCATATTTACTTTGTTTACATTTTTTGCAAAGGTATGAAAGAGGAGGATATGGTGGGTGAAAAGATGAAGGGGGAAAGAAAAAAGAAAAAAGATAAAAGATAAAAGTCCCGATAGCTATCGGGAAGATAAAAGGGTAGAGGTGGGGTTGAAACGATAAAGTAATGAAACCTGTTTTCCAAGCGTGGAAAACTACTATAATTTTAACGGCATTTACAGGATTTCTTTATACCTTTATGCCATACTAAGCAGCCATGAAATTTACCTCAACCATAAAGTTAATTAGTTTTTACGTAACTGTAG
>JALVAQ010000508.1 GCA_027011095.1 Bacteroidales bacterium | reverse complement strand
GAAATAAACTATTTTTGTAGTAACCATTAAATTTATTTTTTCAGCAATTGAATTTGCAGTTATGGTTTTAAAATATAAGTAATTAAATACCTAATTAAAGGTTGTTTCTATAGCATAAATCCTTTTAAAAATTAATGTTGAACCAATTTTATCCTTTTTATAAACCTAAATTAAATATTATGATGTTATTTACAAGACGTTTTTTCGTGTTGAGCATCGCGCTTCTGTTGGCTGTTACTGCCAGCGTGCCTGTTAATGCACAGCAAACGCTCAATGATGTAAAAAAAGATCGTGGCCTTACGGACAATGATGTTTTAGCAGCAGCCAAAACATTTATGCCCCGTGGAGGCCGTGATGAGTATTTTGGATTTGTCGGAACCGGCAATTCAGGTACTATGATTGTTTATGGTCTGCCTTCCATGCGTATTTATAAGTATGTAGGCGTATTTTCTCCCGAACCATGGCAAGGTTATGGTTACGATGATGAGAGTTCATTGTTGTTAAAAAAAGCTTCACTCGATGACAAAATCGACTGGTATGGCGACATGCGTTATCCGGGCTTTTCCGAAACCAATGGAAATTACGACGGCAAGCACCTCTTTTATTCCGATGGTGCCAACTCGCGTATTGCCATGCTCGACCTCGAAGACTTTGAAACCAAGCAGGTGCTAAGTCACCCGCTGTTTTTATCAGCTTTTCCGGGAGTTGCAGTAACTCCTAACACCGACTGGGTTATTCAAACCAGTCAGTTTCCGGCTACCTGGGACGCCCAAAGCAGTGACCTGAAATCAGGTATTACTTTCTGGAATTTCCACAAAGTGGAAAAAACAACCAAAACCGGTCACGCCGGTCGTATCTTAAAAGAAAAATCCATTACCCTTGAATTGCCTCCTTTTACTTTGGGTTATTCAGATGCCGGTAAATTTGGCAGCGATGGTTATATGGTCGGCCTTGCTTCAAAAGATGGTAAAAACTATGTTTATCTTGTTGATTATAATAAGGTGGTTGGCATGAAAACAAAATCGGTTAGCAACTTTGCCGTTGTGCCTTTTGCTAATGCCAACAAAGACGGAGTTGTTGCCATGATTCAACTTCCTGCAAAAGCCAATTATGTTAAAGTTACTCCAAAGGGAAAATATTTTATTACCGTTGGCGACGAAACAACAGTTTTTGACTTTGCCAAAGCCATTAAAGCTTTAACCGACAAATCATTTAATGGTAAAGTGGATGGTATTCCTACCATCGATGCAGCTGCTGTTAAACACGGAAGCATTAAACTGGGTAACGGTGTTACCGACATCGCTTTCGAATATCGTCCAAACATCGCCTATGCTTCTGCTTTTAACGATAAAAAAGTGGTTCGCTGGAACTATGAAACCTTAAAAAAAGAGGGCGAATTAAAATTAGACTTCAAACCCGGCCAGTTAATGGTTCCTCAGGGTATGTCAGCTTCTCCCCATTCAAACTATTTAACGGTTGTTGATAAAGAAGGCCTTTACAAAAACTTTGTTTCGGTAGGTCCTATTCGTCCGAGCTTCCAACACTTAATTGATATTTCGGGTGATAAAATGAGTGATTTATATACCATGAGTTTACCCCAGTGTAATATGTATGGTTCGGTTGCCGTATTGCGTACAACCATCAAGCCGATTATTCGTTATCCCACCGGAACCAACTCACGTACAGGTGAAATTTCACCCTTTAAAACAGTTGCCGGTAAAGAAAAAATTGAACGTAAGGGAAATCGTGTTCACGTTTTCGGAACCCTTATCCGTTCGCATATCACTCCCGAAATTGTAGAAGTAAATCAGGGTGACATAGTTACCTTCCACTTAACCAACCTTGAGTTGGCAGAAGATGAAACACATGGCTTTACCATTGATACTTATGGAAAACATGGTAGTTTTGAACCTGGTAAAACCGCTTCGTTAACCTTTACAGCTGACCGCGAAGGTGCTTTCCCCTATTACTGTACCGAGTTTTGTTCGGCACTTCACCTCGAAATGGAAGGTATCTTATTGGTTAAACCTAAAAACTGGAAAGGTTCTAAAGGTGGTGAAATTACACTTACCAAAAAAGAACTGGCCGAATACAAAAAGAATTACGAAGACAAGTTAAAAGTAATTGCACAAACACAAGATGTTATTAACGGTGTGGTTAAATGGTTAAAAGAAAATCATTACGAAAACTATCCTTATGTAAAAGCATTGGTTCAAGATGCTGTAGCTCAGTTAAACAAAGCAGCTACTCCAAAAGCTAATTATGAGAAGTTTGCCAAAGAAGGTAAATGGAAAGATGCATTCTTATGGGCTGAACAATACTTCCAGTATCAGGTAAAAGCTGCTGATGCAGGCTTACGTGCTAAAAAGTTGTTAACAGAAAAACTGGGAAGCAAGTAGTATTAATGCGATTTAAAAATTTATAATGATAATTATTATGAAAAAAATAAAACAATATACAAGCCTTGTTTTGGTAGCTGCACTTTTCGGCTTTTATTTAACGCTTTCCAGTTGTGGTGGCGGTTCCGAAAAAGCTAAAAGCACTGAAATAGGGGCTCCCCGTGGTCACGAAACCTTTGGGGACGTAACAAAAAGAAGAGGCCTGACCTCAGAAGATGTTTTGGCAGCGGCCAAAACCTATACTCCCGATCATCTTAAAGATGAATATGTTGCTTTAAACTCAGGCGGACAGGAAGGTAACATGCCTACTTATATTGTGCCTTCAATGCGTTTGGTAAAATATACTCCGATTAACACCCGTCAGCCTTATGATGGTTACGGCTATTCAACTGAAACCTACGGTTTGATGAAAACCGGATTTATTGATGGAGCTAAGATATTATGGGGTGATACACACCATCCCGGATTTTCTGAAACGGATGGTGATTATAACGGTAAATGGATGGTTATAAACGACAAAGCCAACCCGCGTATTTATGTTGTGGATTTAAAGGACTTTGAAGTAAAACAAGTGGTAAACAATCCTCTGTTTAGAAGTGATCATGGTGGCGCCTTTTTCACACCAAATTCAGAGTATATTTTAGAAGCTACTCAGTATCCTGCTCCTTATGACCACAAATATCATCCTTTAAACGATGTTAATTTCCAGAAGTATTGGAGAGGTGGTTTAACCTGCTGGAGTTTTGACAATGATAAAGGCAGAATTAGTATGGAGAAATCGTTTAACTTTGAGTTGCCTCCTTATACACAGGACCTTTCGGATGCCGGTAAACTGGCCACTTATGGCTGGGGATTTACCAACTCATTCTGTACCGAAATGTACATTGGTGGCGATATGCAGGGACGTCCTCCTTTCGAGGCCGGTTGTTCCTCGCGTGATGTTGACTACCTGCATGTTTACAACTGGAAAAAAGCGGAAGAGCTGATTAAAGCCGGTAAAATTAAAACAGAGATTATCCGCGGAATGAGGAATATCCCTATTAGCGAGTCGATTAAACATCATCTGCTTTATTTAATTCCGGAACCAAAATCACCTCATGGTGTGGATGTTGACCCGACAGGTGATTACATTATTGTTGCCGGTAAGCTCGACTCGCATGCATGGGTTTATTCGTGGGCTAAAATTAAAAAGGCTATCGAAGATAAAAACTTTGAAGGCCACGATTCTTATGGTATTCCTATTATCGCCCTCGAAACTGCATTACATGGAAGTCTGGAAATTGGTTTAGGACCATTACACAATCAGTATGACAAGAAAAAAGGTATCGTTTATACTTCTGTTTATGTTGATTCATGGACAACCAAATGGGACTATATCAACCTAAAAGTACTTGATCATGTTTCTTCAAACTATAACATTGGCCACTTAGTTTCAACGCACGGTGACACCAAACATCCTGAAGGAAAATACCTGATTGAGCTTGATAAACTGTCCATCGACCGTTTTAATCCGGTAGGGCCGTTACATCCTCAAAATCACCAGTTAATTGATATTTCAGGTGATAAGATGAAGATTATATACGATATGCCATTGCCAATGGGTGAACCTCATTACACCATTATGATGAATGATAATTTATTAAATCCCATTGATGTGTATCCTGTAGGTACTGATATTGTAACCTTGAAAAAGGCTCCTTATGCAACCAACCCGGGTGATGAGCATGTTAAAACCAAAGGAAATATGGTTGAGGTGTTTGGAACCATTAACAATGGTAAAGTAACACCTGCCAACATTGATGTTACACAGGGACAAAATGTATTGATTCATTTAACCAATACCAGTCAGGAAAAAACCGGACATTATGTATATGAAATTGCTTCGTATGATAAACAATATCGTTGGCGTCCGGGAGAAACCGCTTCGTTGGAATTTTTAGCCGATAAAGCCGGTAAGTTTCCATTGCTGCTTGACTGTGTACATTCACCGGAAGGCCGTCAATTGCAAGGTTACTTAACTGTTAAGTACAATGCTAAAGCTGATAACGACAGGGTAATTGCTTTCTCAAAAAGAATTCAAAAGGACAACGAAATGCAGAAATTCCAACCTTCGGCCATCGAGTTGAAGAACCTGTTACCGGGTGAATTGGAATTCTTAAACTATGGTTGTACCGCTTGTCATAAATTTGGTGCGAAGTTTAACGGTCCCGACTTGTTAATGGTTGACAAACGTCGTAGCGACGATTGGTTAAAATCGTGGATTACCAATCCTAAAGCACATTACAAAGAAGCCGATATCGAGGCCATGCGCCAGAAATATAAACTGGCTATGCCCGATCAAAACGTTTCGGATGAAGATGTTGTTAAGATTATTCAATATCTGAAAGCTAAATCGGCACAGGTAATGAAACAAATGCAGTAATCCTCAATATATTACTGACTATTTATAAAAAAGTAGAGGCAGATTTACCAGCTGCCTCTACTTTTTTTATCTTTGTACCAAATATTTAATC